>PAWH01000027.1 GCA_002714055.1 Candidatus Pelagibacterales bacterium
AGGGATTAGATCGCCATTGCAAAGAGGCCAGCTTTCACAAGCAAGTGCAGAACCACTTTTTGAAACAATAGCCCCTAAAATCATAGTGATAAAAACAACTAATAAAGAATTTAATAACCAAAAAGAGTGTATATAAAAAATTTTATCAGTTAACACTATTTTAAATTGTGCAGATATTATAAAAACTCTAATAGTAAGAAATAAGAAAATTAATGCTAATGAAAGGTGCAAGGCTACAGACCAAGAAGAATTCTTATCAATCACGGTAAGCCCACCCAATAAACTTTGAAGAAAAACAAGAAAACCTATAAAAATTATATTGTTTTTGTATTTTCTATACGGACTTTGGATAATACTTTTCAAAAATAATACGAGGGTTAAAGGGGCAATTATTAAAGCAGCATTTAGCCTATGAATCCATTCAAGCATAATTTGATAGTAAAAAAAGTCCACATTATCCATTGATATCAATCTTTCTTTAAAAGGGAACCACAACCCATAACACAATGGCCAGTCAGGACAAGAAAGACCTGAATCAGTAATTCTAACTAATGCGCCTAAAGTAATTTGTAAAATTACTGCTAATATCAATAGCAACAAAATAATTGAAAAGTTTGAAAAATATCTCATTTGTTTAAATGTTTATTCCAGAATATTCTCATTATTATAAATAAAACTATTGCTAATGAAAACCAAGTCAAAGCATATTGCAAATGATCATTGGGAATATTATTATATCTGTACTGTCCTGCTATTGGAAATTTATCAGAGTTATCACTTTTTGCTTCAAAAATAACAAAATCTAATAAAGGAAGATCAACATATTTTTTTATTTCTTCTATGTTTAAATAATACCACTCACCCTTATTGACATTATTTTCAGGTGTAAAATAACTCTTATAATCTGGCAAATGAATAATTCCTTCTATCTCGATAAAAGTTGAGTATCCCTTCTTTAAATAATCAGTGTAATTTTTCTCTGGGATAAATCCTTTGTTAATCAAAATCCAGCCATATTTAGTCTCAATAGGAACAATCACATGACGGCCCACTTCTCCTTTATAAACTCTTGAAAAAATTGTTAAACTTGAATCGTATAGGAAATTACCTTCCAGCTTGATTTTTCTACTTTTATATTTTTTAATATTACCAATAATAGAATAACTTAGGTCTATTGCTGGCAAAGAGGTTTGTTCTGATATTTGCTTAAGTAAAGATTGTTTCCATATTAGTCTTTCTAGTTGCCAACTACCAAGAGAAAGTAAAATTATAAACGACAAAGAAAAGCTTATTATTAAACTTAATAGTTTAGAACTATACAATTTTTTGTCCTATTCTTCTTTTTTATAAGAAAGATATATAAACAGATATTTAAATAATCTCAGAAAAATTATTGAAAATAATATAGTTATAGGAAGCCAAATAACTATATGTATATAAAATCTAGGATGAAAATTTATTTCTACTAATAGCACACAGATTCCTAGAATAATACTACTTAAAAACATAGAAAACCATATTGCAGCATCCCCTATATTCATATTACCTATATCAAGCCCACAACTTGGGCATTTATCTACTACGTTAAGTGTGCCTATAAATATTTTTTCACTAGAACAGCTAGGACATACCCCTAGTAAGCACTTAGTTAATAATGATCTCTTAATTAATTTTCTAGTGGACAGTGCCGCCTAATCCTCCCCACCAATAGATTGCAAAGAACAAGAATAGCCAAACAACATCAACAAAATGCCAATACCATGCTGCTGCTTCAAAACCAAAATGATGATCTGGTTTAAAGTGCCCTGCTAATGATCTTCCAAGACATACCATCAAAAATATTGACCCAATAATTACGTGAGCACCATGAAATCCCGTAGCCATAAAAAAAGTAGAAGAATAAATACCATCAGCAAAACCAAAAGCGGCATGTGCATATTCATATGCTTGAATACCAGTAAATGTTAAACCTAGAATTACAGTTAATACTAATCCCCAAATTAAGCCCCCACGCTTGTTTTCCTTCAATGCATGATGAGCCCAAGTAACTGTGGTACCTGAAGTAAGCAATATAATTGTATTTAATAAAGGCAAATGCCATGGATTAAAAACTTCTACATCTTTGGGAGGCCAATGTCCTCCTGTAAATGCAACCCTAGATTCTTGTATTGCTTCACCAGCATAAAGACTTGCATCAAAAAAAGCCCAAAACCAGGCTAAAAAAAACATAACTTCTGAAGCAATAAATAGGGCCATACCATAACGAAGACCAAGTTGAACNGTTGTAGTATGATGTCCTTGATGCTCACCCTCATTTATGACATCGCGCCACCATACAACCATTATAGCAAGTGTCATAATTACACCAATAGCTAAAACTATGGAACCAGCAGGACTAGTAGATAAGTTGCCATTAAGTTCGTGCATAAACATAAGCAATCCCATCGCAAGTATTAACGCTGCCGCAGCACCTATTATGGGCCAAGGACTTGGATCCACTAGATGATATGGATGGTTTTGCTTTACATTAGTCATCTTGATCTCCTTCGTAAATTATTATAGTTGATTTTTAATGTTTTATTAATATTCTTCAATATAAATTTTTGAAATTTTATCATTCTTCTTACCATCTCTAAAAAAAGTATAAGATAATGTGATCGTTTTCACTTCTTTAGTACTAGGATCTTCTGCAATTTCTGGATCAATATAAAAACTCACAGGCATTTCTATTNTTTCACCGCTAGCTAGTGTCTGTTGTTCAAAGCAAAAGCAATCAATTTTTGAAAAATATTTACCTACCTTTAAAGGAGTAACATTNAANGTAGCAACTCCCGTGATAGATTCATCAGAATAATTATTAGCTTCATAAAACGCTAGAATTGGCTCTCCTAAATTAACTACCTTTTCTCTCTGTAAAGGGGAAAAATGCCATTCTAANCCACCNGCAGTATCCGCATTAAATAATACTTTGACAGACAACTCTTTATTAATTTTTATATCTTTTATATCTTCACCATTCNCTACTGGTGTTCCACCAAAACCTGTGGTTCTACAGAATAAATCATATAAAGGTACTGAAGCAAAAGATAGTCCTACCATTAAANAAANTATCGATACTACAATAAAAGCTGTATATTTTTTCTTCTTAAATTTCAATAATTATGCTCCCACTTTCATTTTAACTATGGAAATTATATAAATACTAACGATTATAAAAATTACTAAAGTTGCCACNATTANGTTCTTCTTTTTTCTTTTATTATAAAAATGTTTTTGGTTCTCTTTTTTAGTCATGATTAAGTCNTTACAATATAAATTTATCTATGGGCATCAAAAGAAATAATAGAAACAAATAAAGAATAGAATATTTAAATAATCTTGGAGCAAAACCTTCTAAATTTTTNTAAGTACACCAAGCATAATATAGGAATATAAAACTTAAAAAACTAGAAAATATTAAGTATAAATGACCTAAATAACCGAAAATCCATGGAAAAGGTACTATGNNAACCAAGCTTAAAGAATATAATAAGATATAAAGTCTGGTTTTAGCCTTTCCCGCTACTACAGGAAGCATGGGTACTTTTGCTTTTTTATAATCATCAGACCTATATAGACAAAGGGCCCAAAAGTGTGGAGGTGTCCATAAAAATATTATCAAAAACAATATAAGAGGAAATAAATTAAATTCACCAAATGCAGCGAACCAACCAATTACAGGAGGTAATGCGCCTGCAGCTCCACCAATCACTATATTCTGCACTGTAGTTCTCTTTAACCAAATAGTATAAACAAATATATAAAATAATATGGATAAAAGTAAAAAACTTGCAGCCAAGTAGCTGGCAGAAAAAGATAAAATCAAAATCGAAAATATTGACAACACAATACCTAAAGTTAAAGCCTCTGAAGGATTAACTCTTTTTGATGGCAAAGGTCTAAACTTTGTTCTTTCCATCAATGCGTCTATATCCCTATCATACCACATATTAATCGCACCAGCTGCTCCTGCTCCTGCACCAATAGCTATAACTGAAAAAAGAGCTAGTACGGGATGAGGTAAAGTTGGAACCAGTAACATCCCTATAACAGCAGTAAACACTGCCAGAGACATTACTCTAGGTTTTAAAAGTTCAACATAATCATTAATATCAGAACTTTGGAGATTCTTCTCTTGGAGTATTCTAGCTGTATTCACATGAGAATCCATCTATAATCCCTAATTCAACTTTATTTAATTACAGGCAAGTCATCAAATGTATGAAATGGTGGTGGTGAAGAAGTTTTCCATTCCAAAGAATTAGCTGATTTTCCCCAAGGATTGTCAGGACATTTTTCTCCCGCAAGCATAGTTCTAGCAACTATAATCAAAAACCAAATTATTGAAAATGCTGAAATATAAGCACCAAAGGTAGCTACTAGATTCCATCCTGCATAGGCATCAGGATAATCTGGAATTCTTCTTGGCATACCTTGTAAACCTAAAAAGTGCATTGGGAAAAAGGTAAGGTTTACCCCAATAAAAATTAGCCAAAAATGTATTTTTCCCATCCACTCAGGATATTGTCTGCCACAAATTTTGCCAAACCAATAATAAAATCCTCCAAACAAGCCAAATACTGCGCCTAAAGATAATACATAATGAAAGTGGGCCACAACGTAGTACGTATCATGTAAAATTGTATCCAGTCCTGCATTAGCTAAAACTACTCCTGTAACTCCACCTATCACAAATAAAAATATAAAACCCATAGCAAATAGCATCGGCGTTTTAAACGAGACTGAACCTCCCCACATGGTTGCTATCCAACTAAATATCTTTATACCTGTGGGAACTGCGATAACTAGAGTGGCGGCTGTAAAATATGCTTTAGTATCTACATCCATACCTACTGTATACATATGGTGTGCCCACACTACAAAGCCAACAAAACCAATAGCGACCATTGCATAAGCCATTCCTAGATATCCAAAAACTGGTTTATTAGAAAATGTTGACACTATCTGGCTAACCATGCCAAATGCTGGAAGTATCAATATATACACCTCAGGGTGACCAAAAAACCAGAATAAATGCTGAAACAAAATGGGATCTCCCCCCATCTCTGGAGCAAAAAATGCCGTACCAAAATTTCTATCTGTTAAAAGCATAGTAATAGCCCCTGCAAGAACTGGAAGAGATAGTACTAATAAAAATACTGTTACCAAAATTGACCAAACGAAAAGCGGCATTTTATGTAAAGTCATACCTGGAGCTCTCATATTAAATATTGTCGTAATAAAGTTTATTGCTCCCAATATTGAGGAAGCTCCTGCTAAATGAATTGACAATATTGCCATATCCACTGCAGGTCCAACATGACCCACATCAGAAGATAAAGGAGGATATAGAGTCCATCCAGTTCCAGCTCCTCCTCCAACATAAGGGCTTGCTAGTAGTAATATAAAAGACGGAACAAGCAACCAAAAACTTATGTTATTCATTCTAGGAAATGCCATATCTGGAGCACCAATCATAATAGGTACAAACCAATTTCCAAATCCTCCTATCATAGCTGGCATAATCATAAAAAATATCATTATTAATCCGTGAGNAGTAGTGAGCACATTATACATTTGATAATCACCCCCTAATATACTATCTCCAGGGTAAGCTAGCTCAGTTCTCATTATAATGGACATTATTCCACCTATAACACCTGCTATAATAGCAAAAATTAGATACATAGTGCCTATATCTTTGTGATTCGTAGAAAAGGCCCAACGACGAAAACCAGTAGGTGTATGATCATGACTATCAGCTGCTGTGGACATATGATTTCCTCTCTTTAATGTTATTTAGTAATTTCTCTAGCTAATTGAATTTGCTTATCTTCATTTGAATTAGCATATTCATAAACGTCTGGTTTTAATTTAGTTTCTTCTATCCATTTTAAAAATTTTTCTTCTGATACAGCATGAACTTCAATAGGCATAAAACCATGCANTTGTCCACATAACTCAGAACATTGCCCATAAAATATTCCTTCTCTATCTGCCTTAAACCATGTTTCATTCAATCTACCAGGAACACTATCTTTTTTAACTCCTAGAGAGGGAACTGCCCAAGCGTGAATTACATCAGTAGAAGTTACCTGCACCCTTATAACCTTTCCGACAGGAACAACTACCCTTGTATCAGTGGTCAATAAGCGAGTAAAAGGCCTATCTTTTCCTGCATAATTTAAATCTTCATCATTAAAGTCTTCATCAGTCATCATAGTTGCATCATAAGTAAAATTGCCATGGTCAGGATATTCGTATGACCAATACCACTGATGCCCTATAGCTTTAATCGTAACATCAGATTCTGGAACAACATCTCCTTGATATAGTAATTTAAATGAGGGAATAGCCATCAATACCAAGATCAAAACTGGTACAGCCGTCCAAGCCACCTCCAAAAAAGTATTATGAGTAGTTCTAGAAGGCTCAGGATTAGATTTAGCATTATATCTAAATACAATTATGGCAAAAAGTAATAGCACAAAAAGAGAAATAATACTAATGAGCCACATCAAGCCATCGTGAAAAACTATACTATCCTCCATAAATGTGGAATAAGGTTCTCGTAAATTTAATCCCCAAGGAACTGCTTGTCCGATGTTTTCTGCTGCAATTGCTGGACTAAATATCATATATGAAAACAAGAAAAGTAAAGTTTTTTTAAAGTGCATAAGACTTCCAAAATTATTTATTAATTACAGTGTATAAGATACATTTAATATTTATGAAATCAAGTTATAAAATTGTATAATAAGTGAAAAAAATATGATGTGTAATATAGTCAAAAACATTTTTTATTCTTAATTCATATAATTTTTTATTGTAAAATATTTTCTTACAATTTATCGTAGATCTAGTTTTTAAAATAATTTATTTATACGGGAATTTAAATGTCTTATGATCAAGAAAAATACTATCAAACTCACGTAACGACTTGGAAAAAATTTGTTAAAGTAGGTCTCTATATTACTATTGGTATAATAGTGACCTTAATATTGATGACCATGTTTTTAGTATAAATTAACTACCCAAATTTAGGATAATTAAAATTTGTATATAAAATTTAAACTCTTTTATAGAATCATGAAAACTTTGATTTATAAATTTTTATTTGTATCCATATTTATTTTATTATATGGATGTACTGATTATACTTTCAATGAATTAAATCCTATAAGACTTCTATGTGTTGGAAAATTCGATCCACAAACTAACAGCTGTAAAATAGAAACAGATTTTCCTGATGCAACTAGTAATTCTNATAAAAGCGAAAAAGTCAAAAAACCTTCTGACAATTAAGGTATACAAAGATGTCATCAACANATGAAGATTTATCAAAAAGATTGNGCCTTTTGCACTCTTCTATAGTTCATGACGCCTTAAGAATGGAAGGTCTTTCAAATCAAACTTTACCATATCAGATCAGACCTATATCTTCTGGAAAAACTATATCCGGAAAGGTATGGACTTTGTCTGGTGAGTTACAGGAAAATATAAGTGTACATGAGAGTCTTTTAAGTTGGACCAGTTTTTTATCGGAAGTACANCCTGACACAGTAGTTGTTTGTCAACCCAACAATCANAGTATTGCTTTAATGGGAGAGTTATCAGCCGAAACACTAGTCAAAAAAAACATTAAAGGATACATAGTAGATGGTGGATGCAGAGATGTAAAAANGATAAAAACAATAGGGCTTCCTGTTTATTGTAGATTTTATTCTCCAAAAGATGTCGCAGGAAAGTGGAAAGTCATGGAACTAGGTAAAAAAATTAACATAGGGGAAGTCTTAATAGTAACAGGTGATTATATAATAGGTGATGATGATGGCATAGTTATAATTCCCAAGGGTANAGCTGAAAAAATAATTATTAAAGCAGAGAATGATATGACTTCTGAGAATAAAATAAGAGATGCCATTCTGAATGGGGTAGATCCACAAAAAGCGTATTTAAAATACGGAAAGTTTTGATGAAATTATTATGAGAGAAAATACAGATAAAGAAACAGGATTTTTAATGCCCACTGCATCTGATTTTAATGTAGTAGATTTATTCGATCTTAAAAACGAGACTGCCTTGATCACTGGAGCAGCTAATGGAATAGGAAGAGTAGCTGCTATAGCATTAGGAAAGGCAGGTGCAAAAATAGCTATAACCGATATAAATTTTGAAGAAGCAAAAATTCTAGAAAAAGAACTTCTAAAAGCAGGAGTACAAGCAAAAGCATGGCACATGGATGCAAAAAATGAAAAAAATATTATCGAAGTTTTTGATGAAGTTGATAAAAGCTTAGGAGATACGAGCATACTAATTAATAATGCTGGTACTGCACATAGAAGCCCAGCCGAAGAAATGTCCACCGAAGATTTCGAAAATATTATTAGACTAAATCTTACTGGATCATTTATATGTGCGAGAACTGCAGTACAGAGAATGCTTAAAAATAAAAGAGGCTCTATTATAAACATAGCTTCTATTATGGGAGTCACAGGAGGAGGCCCAGCCCCAAATTCTCCTTATCATGCATCAAAAGGAGCAATAGTTAACCTTACTAGATCTCTTGCAAACGAGTGGGGACCTNAAGGTATTAGAGTAAATGCGATAGGTCCAACTTATACTAAGACTAGACTAGTAAAAAGCTTAAATGAAGACCCAGAAAAACTTAAGTTCATTATAGAGAGAACTCCTTTGAGAAGGTTAGCTGAGGTATCAGAAATGGCCGGAGGAATACTATTCTTAGCATCCGATGCTTCGAGCATGGTTACTGGTCATACACTGATGATTGATGGTGGATGGGCATCAAATTAAGAACTTTTGAACACTTTTAAATACTTATAATAGGACCTTATGNCTAATAACAAAAATAAATATTTGGAAGAACTGAACGCTGAACAAATAAGTGCAGTAGAAAACTTATCAGGTCCTCTATTAGTTTTGGCTGGAGCAGGAACCGGNAAAACTAGAGTACTAACTACTAGGCTATCACATATTTTAAGACTAAATCAGGCTACGCCTTCGCAAATATTTGCTGTTACCTTTACCAATAAAGCTGCTAATGAAATGAGGGAGAGAGTAGAACGTATTTTGGGCCGATCTGTTGCTGGATGGTGGTTAGGGACTTTCCATTCACTAGCAGCAAGGATCCTTAGAAAACATGCTGAATTAGTTAATTTAAAAAACAACTTCACTATAATAGACTCTGACGACCAAATTAGACTTATTAAACAAATACTTGTTTCTGAAAATATAGACGAAAAAAGATGGCCTGCAAGAACATTACTCTCTATTATTCAACGTTGGAAAGATAGCGGTTTAAATCCCNAAGATATTAATAAAAGTCATTATTATGGATCAGATTTTGCTAATAGCGAAGCAAGCCAACTATATAAGCTATATCAAGAAAGATTAATCATCCTTAATGCATCAGATTTTGGAGATTTATTACTCCACGTAATAAATATATTAAAAATTAATAAGGACATAAGAGTTCAATATCAGGAAAAATTTAAATTTATTTTGGTAGATGAGTTTCAAGATACTAATGCTGCCCAATATTATTGGCTTAAGGTTTTATCTTCAANACATAANAATATATGTGCAGTNGGTGATGATGATCAATCTATATATTCTTGGAGGGGAGCTGACGTAAATAACATTTTAAATTTTGAAAAAGATTTTAAAAATGCAAAAATAATTAGACTAGAACGAAACTATAGATCTACAGGAAATATTTTATCTGCAGCATCTCATCTAATTGCAAATAATGAAAGCAGACTGGGAAAAACACTTTGGACAAAAGATGAAGAGGGCGATAAAATTAGCATTAGAAACGTCTATGATGGGCAAGAAGAAGCAAGATCAATTAGTGATGAAATAGAATCTTACCAAAGAAATAGGCACAATATTAACGATGTAGCAATATTAGTTAGAGCAAGTTTTCAAACACGCAGTTTCGAAGAAAGATTTCTAAAAATTGGCCTTCCATACCAAGTTATCGGCGGACTTAGATTCTATGAAAGAGTAGAAATACGTGATGCAGTTGCATACCTAAGGCTAATAAATTCTCCTGATGATCAACTAGCCTTTGAAAGAATAATAAATAAGCCTAAAAGAGGATTAGGAGAAAAGACTTTACAAAAAATAGAATTTTACTCGAGGTCTAAAGCAATAAATCTTGAAACAGCAATAAGAAGAATGAATGAAACAGACGAATTTACAGCAAAGATCAGATTATCTATGAAACTATTTATTAAAAATTTAGACAGGTGGCGAAATCATATTAAATCAGATAAATTAGGAGACTTACTGCAAATGGTATTAGAAGAGTCTGAATACACAGATATGTTATTAAAAGATAAATCAATCGAAGCCCCTGGAAGATTGGAAAATTTAAAAGAATTAGTAAATGCTATTAACGAATTTGAGTCGTTACCCAACTTCTTGGAGCACATACAGCTAGTAATGGATGGTGGAGCTAATTCTAATGTTGAGTCTGTCAAAATTATGACTCTTCATGCATCTAAAGGCCTTGAGTTTAATACTGTCTTTCTTCCTGGTTGGGAAGAAGGTATCTTTCCAAATCAAAAATCTTTAGATGAGAATGGAAAAATTGGATTGGAAGAAGAAAGAAGACTTGCCTATGTTGGAATTACAAGAGCTAAGACAAATGTTTGGATATTTAATGCAAGTGCTAGGCTAATGCATGGACAATGGATTGATTCTATTCCCTCAAGATTTATTGATGAAATACCTGAAAAATATGTCACTAAAATTTCAAGTTTTGCCGATGTTATGCCGGAATACCAGTCAGGATTAGCATCAAAATGGATTTCTTCAATATCCAAAAAAAATAGCCAATCTATTGATAAAATAATAGTCCAAGGCTCATCTTCTCCAAATTCAAATATTGTTAATGATAATAAATTACATAAAGGAGAAAGAATATTTCATCAAAAATTCGGTTATGGCACTATATTGAATATAGATGGTGACAAAGTTGAAATAAAATTTGAAAAATCTGATATTAAAAAAGTNCTGATGAGCTTTATCGAAAAAACTAACTAAAAATTCCACCATTTTTTTGAAATTAATTCAATTTTAATTGATTTAGAATAATCTGTTTTATCAGATGTAAAATTTTTTNGTTGTCCTATNTGTATTTTTAACGCACATGACACTTCATCTAAAATTTCTTTAATATAGATTATCATTCCGTTAAAATAACTATTAATACACTGCCCCTGTAATCTTCTTCCTAGAAGCAAAGATTCTTCCATTGACATTGATTCCTTTGTTCTTGGATTCAAAATATAATCTGGTATAGATACATGAGGATTTGTTTTAAAATATTTTTCGTATTTCATTATCTTTCACTTTTATAATATCGAGGTGGCTTACGGGGGGATTTTAACATATAGGGGAGGAAATAAATAAGCCACCTCAATTAATTCATTAATTACAGATATTTACACAAATAACCACCATAAATAATACATTTTTGATATGCATATATTGCATGGAATACTTATAATAAATGCTATTATATTCATATCAAGCGCTTAATAGTAAAGATATAATGCTTTTCAAGCATCCTAACAATGCAAATTATACATAAGTAAGTACAATTAATAAAATATTTTATTTAAATATTCATTGGATATCTTATTATAAAACAATATAAATATGGCAAAATAATTTTAGATAATTCAATGTTAAAAACTTATAATACTATTATTAATTCTAGAATTTCTACAATAAGAAATATTCTTAAAAAGAATAAATTTGATGGTTTTATTCAACCAAGAGCAGATTCTTATTTAGGAGAATATGTTCCAAGTTCGTCTGCTAGATTGGAGTGGTTATGTGGGTTTTCAGGTTCAGCAGGAGAACTCCTTATACTAACTAATAAGATTCTTTTATTCGTTGATAGTAGATACTTTCTTCAAGCCATAAAGGAAACTAAAAACACAGGGATAGAAGTTATATTAATTTCAGAGTTTACTCTTATAGAATGGCTTAAAAAAAATATAGAAAAAACTGCTACCATAGGCTTCGACCCATGGCTATATTCTGACAATCACATAAATAATATAAAAAATATTAAATTAAACTCTTGTAATTTTAAAGCACTCAACCCAAACCCTATAGACCTATTATGGGATAATAGACCAAAAGAACCTTCAAGTTTAATAAAACCTCATCCAATAAAATATGCTGGGATAAGTTCTAAAAATAAAATTAATAATTTAATTAAAAAGATGAAAGAAAACAAAGCTGATGCATATATTATATGCCAACCTGATTCCTTAGCATGGATACTTAATATAAGAGGAAAAGACCTTACTCATACTCCTGTTATCCTTGCTAGATCAATTGTTTTATCAAATGGAGATATCTATTTTTTCATTAATAAAAAAAGGATCAATACAGAAGCTCTGAAACATCTAAAACTTTGTGGAAAAAATATTAAATTTTTATCTAAAGAAAAAATATTTGAGGTGATAAAATATTTGATGACTAAAAATAAAAAAATCTGGATAGATCCTTTTTATACCCCCTATGCAATAGTTAATAACAAAAATATTAATTCGTCATTATTTATAAAGAAAACTTGCCCAATTGAATTTAGCAAAGCAATAAAAAATAAAACTGAAATTAATGGAAGTGTTAAAGCTCATAAAAAAGATGGGATTGCCCTGTGTAATTTTTTATACTGGTTATTCCTTCCTAAATCTAATTTAACAGAAATAAATGCTGCAAAAAAAATAGATATACTGCGATCAAAACAAAAAAACTTTATTTGTACTTCGTTTGAAACAATAAGCGGTTATGGAAGTAATGGGGCAATAGTTCATTACCGTGTAAATAACAGATCAAGTAAAAAATTTAAAAAAAATAATCTGTACCTTGTAGATAGTGGAGGACAATATTTAGAAGGCACCACAGATGTTACTCGCACGATTGCAATAGGAAAACCAACTAAGGATATGGCAAAGTATTATACCATAGTCTTAAAAGCGCATATATCTTTAGCAAATATAATTTTTCCGTATGGCACTGCAGGGCATGAGTTGGACATATTAGCTAGAAAACACCTAGGGAGAGAATGATTGGATTATGGACATGGTACCGGACATGGAGTTGGATCATGTTTAAGTGTCCATGAAGGTCCACAAAGAATATCTAGGGGATCTAAAACAATCTTAGAGCCAGGAATGATTATATCTAACGAGCCTGGATTCTATTTAAAGAATAATTTTGGTATAAGGATTGAGAACCTAATGATAGTAAAAAAATGTAAAAAAAATCGATTCAATAAAAAAACTATGTTATTCTTCAAAACTCTCACATTAGCTCCGTTGGACATTAAATTGATTAATTATAAAATGCTTAATAAAGAAGAAATTAATTGGATAAATAATTACCATTCTTCAGTATACAAAACTATCTCTCCACATTTAGAAATTAGTAATAGAAATTGGCTGAAAAATATTTGTAAAAAACTGGAAATCTAGCAAACTACATTATAACTTTCTATCAAAAACTATTAAAAATTGCTTCTCATCCATAATTTCTATAGATAAATCTTTTGCTTTTTTTAATTTAATACCCGGTTTATCGCCAACTACTAGTATATCAGTCCTAGATGAAACTTGGCTGGAAATAAATGCACCTGCATTCTCTGCAAGTGTTTTTGCTTCGGAACGAGTAAGATTTTCAAATTTACCTGAAAAAACCAGTGATTTACCTGACAAAGGAGTGTCTTTCTTTATTTCAATTAATTCTTCAAGGTTTATATAGGAACACAAATCGTTAAATTCAGAAATATTATTTACAAAATAATTTATTATAGAATCTACTGCTTTATTTCCTAGACCATTAATAGAAATAAGATTTTCAGAAAATTTATCTAAATTATTTTTATTATTTAATTTTTGCACTTCCTCAATGAATCTTTCACTTTCAATAAAATACTTTGCAATTAACCTAGCTGAGCCATATCCAACATGTCTAATACCTAAAGAATAAATTAGTTTATCTAAAGTCTGGTTTTTAGAATTTTTTATTGATTCCAACATATTTTTCACAGATAAAGCACCCCACCCAGACAATTGAGAAATTTGTTCATGAATTTCTATAGATCCCTCAGATGATAACCTAAAAATATCTCCAAAATTTTTTACTATACCTAAATTAAATAATTCTTTTAGTTGTTTTTCCCCTAAACCTTCAATATTTACAGCATTACGAGAAACAAAATGAATTAACCTACCTAATTTTTGAGAATTACAAAATTTTACGTTGTTACATCTAATAATTGTTTCATCATCTATACTTTCCAAAAGAGTGTTACAAGATGGACAAAACTTAGGAAAATTTATAACCTTAGCTGACTTAGACCGTAATGAAGATACAAAACCAGTTATTTGAGGTATTACATCACCTGCTCTTTGGATTAATACAGTATCACCTATCATAATTCCTAATCTTAAAATCTCATTTTTATTGTGTAATGTAGCTCTTTTAACCCTCACTCCCCCTATAGTTACCGGAGCAAGTTCTGCGACTGGAGTAACTGCTCCAGTTCTACCTATCTGAAAGGATACATTATTTAAAATGGTTACTCCTTTTTCAGGAGGGAATTTATGAGAAATACTATACCTAGGAGAATGGTCTGTTTCACCCAGCCTATTATACAAACTTAAATTATTTAATTTATAAACCACCCCATCTATATCAAAATTTAGATTAGACCTTTTCTCAAATAATTCTTCAAAATATTTCTTTATATCACCGATACTTGAACATAATTTACTAGGTTGAGTCAGATTAAAACCAAATAGTTCTAGAGCTTTTCTGGACTCAACAAGCGTTTTTCCCAATGGAGTAGAAGTAATACCCCAATTATATGCATAAAAACCTAAATTACGAGTTTTTGTTACTAGTGGATCCAACTGTCTTACTGATCCTGCTGCAGCATTTCTTGGATTAGAAAAAGGGGGGATTCCTTGTCGTATTCTCACTAAATTCATCTTCTCAAAATCAATATTTGAAATATAAATTTCTCCTCTAACCTCTATTTCATCAGGAAAATTTCCTTTTAATTTATATGGAACATCATTAATAAATCTTATATTCGCGGTAATATTTTCACCCTGTTTTCCATCTCCCCTTGTTGCCCCTAATACTAAATTACCATCTTTATAAATTAAGGTTGCAGATAAACCATCAATTTTAGGTTCAGCTAATACTTCTAATAAATCATTTTTATTCAATTTTAAGAATCTTCTAGTTCTATTAAAAAATTCTTGAATTTCTTCAAGACTAAAAGCATTGCTTAAAGACAACATCGGAACCTTATGAGAAACTTTAGAAAATTTTGATTGTGGCTTATTTCCAACTTTATTTGAGGGACTGTTTTTCAAAACCATTGTTGGAAAGTATTTTTCCAAATCTGCATTTCTCCCCTTCAATCTATCATATTCAGAGTCAGAAATTTCTGGAGAGTCATTTTGATAATACAATTTATCATGGCGTTCTATAATTTTTGATAAGTAAATTAATTCTTTTAATGCTTCTTCTTTATTCATTTTGCTTGGATCTTTTGATTTAAACATATTAACTAAGCCTGACTTATTAATAAGCTTTTTGCAGCTTTTCTTGCAGCATCAGTAATTTTTGCACCAGACAACATTCGAGCTAACTCTTCTAATCGAGCATCTTCATTTAATATTGCTACTGTAGTTTGAATATCATTATTTATATCAATTTTATTAACTTTTAGGTGGTTATTTGCTCTCGCGGCTACTTGAGGTTGATGCGTAACAGCTAAAACTTGTAAATTATTTCCAAGATCAGACAAACGTTGTCCTACTGCATGTGCGACAGCACCTCCTACACCAGAATCTACTTCATCAAATATTAAAGTTTTTTGATTATAAAACTCCTTTTCTGTACTTAACAACGAAGCTTTTAAAGCCAACATTATGCGGGATAATTCTCCTCCTGAAGCTATTTTAGCTATAGANTCATATCCGCTACCTTTATTAGATTCTATTTCAAATAAAACCCGTTCAGCACCTTGTTTTCCCCAACTATTCTCATCTAAATTTTCAAGTTTCACCCTAAATTTAACATCATTAAGTTTAAGTGCTGGAAACTCATTATTAATTGCTTTACCCAAAATTATGGCAGCCTTATTTCTCTTAACAGATAAATTTTTAACTTTTATTTTAAAATTTTTTTCAGAAATATGCCTATTTTTTGATAAATTACTTATCTGATCAGAGTTTTCATAAATTTTTGAAAGCTTATCTTCCAAACTACTCTTAATATCTTTTAATTCTTCTATTTTGCCTACCGCATGTTTTTTAGCCAATTGTCTTAATGCAAAGAGTCTAGATTCAATTTCTTCTAACTCATTAATATTAAAATTTAATAATGACTCGCTATTTTTTATTTCTGCTTCCACTTCTGAAATTTCGATAGATGCTCTATTTAATGCATTACCAAGATTTATTAACCTATCTCCTGTTATTGATGATACATCAGACAATGATTGTTTAGCCAAATCTATTCTATCTTTTATACTTTTAGATTCTTCATCACCCAATAAGCTTAAATTAACTTCGTTTAAAGCAGAGCTGATTTTTTCTGAGTTAACCATAAATTTTCTCTTCTCTATAAGTTCTAATTCTTCATTATCTTGAATATTCAAAATATTTATTTCCTCCAGATCAGATTCTATGCTTTCTTTTTCTCTCTTTAATTTTTCTAATTCTAATTTTGTCTGATCAAGAGCCCTAGTTGTCTCCATAAAAGAAAAATAAGCTTTACTTACCTCATTTGCATATTTTTTTAACCCTGCCCAAGTATCCAAAATTCTAATATGAGTTGAGTTATCCAACAAGCCTTGTTTAGAATTTTGACCATGTATTTCTACTAACATCAACCCAATTTCTTTCATAAAATTGAGAGATATTACCTGATCATTTAGATAACTCTGACTCCTACCATTTGAATAAATTTGCCTTCTTAAAATAAATTCTTTTTCAACCGCTATTCCTGACTTTCTCACATACTGCTTAACTTTATGACTGTCAGGTACATCAAACCCCGCTGTAACAGTAGCTAAATTTTGTCCTTTTCTTATCAATCTATTCTCTGATCTTTTACCAAGTATTAAACCTAAAGCATCTATTAAAATTGATTTACCTGCACCAGTCTCTCCAGTTAACGAGCTAAAACCGCTATCAAAAGATAAATCTACTTTTTTAATTAGAACTACATCTCTGACTGATAAAGAAACTAACATAAAACAACCTACAACTATTCTGTATTAAAAAATCCTAATATTTCATCTAAAAGAGATATGTTATCTTCTGCATCATTATTTTCTGACAAAGACCCAATATTATCACTTTTATTATCACTGCTATTAGAAGTATTTTTTACAAATTTTCTCTCCTTATAATCTGATAACAAATCATATGTATATTTATGCCAATAGTTATTAGGATAGTTATGCCCAAGAACAGCTGCTACCGCTTTTGCCTCCGTATATATTCCAAGCATATAGTATACTTCAGTCAATCTAGCTAGTGCTTCGGGTACATGGCTAGTTTCTGGATATATATCAATAACATTCTTAAACCTCTTGATAGCTGCTAAATGGTTCGCATACCTTAAGTAAGTTCTTCCAACTTCCATATCTTTTCCAGCCAAGTGATCTTTAACTAAAAATAATTTTTGTTTTGCATCCTTAGCATAAATACTATCTGGAAATCTCCTAATTAATCTCTCAAATGCTTGCAATGCAGACTCAGTCATAGATTGGTCTCTTTTAACATTATTTATTCTTTCATAATAGGAGATAGATATTAAATAATAAGCATAATCAACATCTTCGGCACTAGGATGTAGTTCAATATACCTTTCTGCAGCCGAAATAGCCAAGTCATAATCATTCCTCATATATCTTGCATAAGCAGTCATAATTTGAGCTTGTACTGCCCAAANAGAGTAAGGATGTTGACGTTCTACTTCTTCAAATTCATTTGCAGCATCAATATAATTTTTATCATTCATTAAATTTAAGGCAGAATTATATATTTCTTCTACCGATCTTTCTTTATATTCAACTTTTTTATCAGTAAAAGAACATGAGCTAAATGTCAGTAATACAAATAACAGAATTATCTTACATAGATTAAAAAGTTGAAATTTATTCATAATTAATTATATCACCTATCTTTTAATGAACAAAAATATATAATAAAAAATAAATATTATACTTATTACTGACTTGCTGTCATCTCAATATAGTGGCAAAGTCAGAATATATTTTTATTCTAAAATAAGGATTTTTCATTGAGTTATAATGCCGAACTATTAAAATTTGCACATGAACTTGCTGATTCTGTACAAAAACTAATTACAAAAAACTTTAGAAATTTTTCCAATTGGACAATTAAACCCTCAAACCATGATAGAAGACCTCAAGTTTTAACTGATACTGATATTGAATGTGAAAAAATTATGAGAAACCTAATAAACAAGAATTTTCCACAACATGGGATTATAGGAGAAGAATTAGGAACCGAAAACGAAGAATCAGAATTTGTTTGGGTATTAGATCCTATAGACGGAACTAAAGCTTTTGTTTCTGGACTCCCGGTTTTTGGAAGTATGATTGGACTGATGAAAAACAAATTGCCTATTATAGGACTTATAGACCAACCTATAACTAGGGAAAGGATTTGGGGCAGTGATCAAGGTAGCTATCTAAATGGAAAAATTATTAATACAAGAAAATGCAAATCTATTAAAAAAGCCATATGTGCTATTACAGATCCCTCAATGTTTATCAATGAGCAAGAAATATATATAAAAATAATNCAAAACACTTTTTTTATTCGTCATGGAACCGATTGTTGGGGATATGCAATGTGTGCCTCAGGGTTCATTGATTTAGTTATAGAAAAAGATTTAGAAATTTGGGATATTGTGGCTGCCATACCAATAATTAATNCNGCCGGTGGNAAAATTACTTCTTGGGAAGGGGAAAACCCTATATATAGTGGCTCAATAATAGCAGCCGGAGATCCTAATCTTCATAGTTATCTAATAGAATTTTTAAAAAATAAATAATGAACTTATGATTATAAAGACATATATTTGTNATATCAGATTATCCATAGAAGGAAATATATAAAACATGTCAATCCAAAGAGAAGAAATGCGCTACGATGTCGTAATTGTCGGTGCAGGACCTGCAGGCTTATCAGCAGCAATTAAAATTAAAAAACTTGCGNTAGAAACTAAAAAATCAATATCCGTATGTGTTTTAGAAAAAGGAGCTGAAATTGGTTCACATATTATTTCAGGAGCCGTAATTGAAACCAAAGCTCTTGAAGAGCTAATACCAGAATGGAAAAGCGACCCTGATTTAGAAATGACAAAAGTAAATAAAGAAGAATTTTTATTTCTGGGAAAAACAATAAGTTTTAAAATTCCCACATTTCTATTACCTAGTACGATTAGAAATACTGGCAACTTTATAATAAGTCTTGCTAATTTATGTAGATGGCTATCTAAACAAGGAGAAAAATTAGGAGTTGAAATCTATCCTGGTTTTCCTGCGAAAGAAGTTTTATATAATCAAAATAATGAAGTTATTGGCGTGAGGACTGCAGATATGGGAATAACCAAAGAAGGTGTTAAAAGTCCTTCTTTTGAACCAGGAATAAACATTTTAGCAAAATATACGCTTTTTGCTGAAGGGTGCAGAGGAAGTTTGGGGAAGAGTCTTATAAGTAAATTTCAACTAAATAAAAACAAATCTCCTCAAACTTATGGCATTGGACTAAAAGAAATATGGGAGATAGACTCTAAGAAGCATAATGAGGGTAATGTGATGCATAGTATAGGATGGCCTCTTCAAAACGATGTATATGGAGGTTCATTTTTATACCATGCAGCAAATAATCAAATTTACTTAGGATTCGTACTAGGTTTAGACTACAAAAATCCATATTTAAATCCATATGAAGAATTTCAAAAATTTAAAACACATCCAAAAATTAAAAATATTATCAAAAAAGGAAGACGCATTGCATATGGTGCAAGAGCTATAAATGAGGGAGGATTTCAAAGTTTGCCCAGATTATATTTTCCAGGAGGAGCATTAATTGGTTGTGATGCGGGAACACTAAATGTTCCAAAAATTAAGGGAACTCATACAGCTATGAAATCTGGAATACTCGCAGCTGAAGCTATAGTAAACAAATTTAATAAGGAAAGTTCAACCTCTCCTATTATAGAAGAATACGAAAAACGATTTTATAACTCTTGGGCTGGAATAGAATTGAAGAAGGCTAGAAATTTTAGACCTGCCTTTAAATATGGGTTGTTTATTGGCCTTTTATACGCATTTATAGAGCTAATAATTTTTAGAGGCAATTCATTCTGGACATTAAAATTAAAAACTCCTGATCACAAAAAAACTAGAGCAGCTAAAAATTATTCTAAAATTTCTTACCCAAAACATGATGGAATATATACTTTTGACAAATTAACAAACCTATCATTTTCAGGAACAAATCATGCGGAAGATCAGCCATGCCATTTGCAAATTAAAAACAATATAATACCTATCAAAATTAATTTAGAAAAGTTTGACTCTCCAGAAAGATTATATTGCCCTGCAAACGTTTATGAAATTATAGACCAGAATGGAACACCTGAATTACAAATTAATGCCCAAAATTGTTTACACTGTAAGACATGTGATATCAAGGATCCTGAACAAAATATTAATTGGATCACCCCTCAGGGAGGTGATGGCCCCAATTATCCTAATATGTAACATAAAAAATGAAAATTTTTCTTTTCTTATTACTCTCCATATATTTTATTTCCTATGCATTTGCGAATGACATACTTAAGCAAATAACCTTCCCAGAAGGCTTTTCAATTAAAATTTATGCTAAAGTTCCAAATGCTAGACAAATGGCAATAAGCCCTAATGGATCCTTATTCGTAGGATCCAGAGCTGCAGGAAAAGTATATGCTATCCAGGATCATAATAATGACGGATATGGCGAAACCGTTACAGAAGTTGCATCCAAATTAAGATT
>PAWH01000028.1 GCA_002714055.1 Candidatus Pelagibacterales bacterium
TAAGAATTAAAAGAAAAAAATATAATTATAACAATAATATATTTGCAATACTTAAGAAAATTTATTAAATATGTTTTCATGGTTCTCCTATTACTTTGTAAGTTATTTATTAAAAAGATGTTCCCATACCAAAATTAAAAACTTCTGTCTTATCGTAGCTTTCCTTAACTATAGCCTTTGTAAAACTTAAACTTATAGGACCAAAAGGAGACTGCCATGATATTCCTACCCCTGTAGACAATCTAGGAGAAAAATCATCATTATATGCAACACTTGCTTTATCTATTCCAGAAATAGAGCCAATTATACTAAATAGTGTGCCCTTTACTCCTAATTCTGGGGGAAGTCCTAATCCAAATNTAGCTTTAGCTGTACCCACGTAATANTAATTTCCACCNANAGAATCTTTANTNGATTTATCTCTAGGGCCTACTCCTGCAGGCGCAAAACCTCTAAATTTATTACCCCCCAAAAAGAATCTGTCTGAAATAAGTATATCTTCATCTAACCCTATNGTTATTCCAGAATCNATTGATAATCCAAAAATAATTTGTTTATCATTATAAGGGTAAAAATACTGATTATTATTAGAAAAAGAAATATATTTTTTATCTCCTNCTATACCTGCAAAAGACGCCGAAGTACTAGACTTGAATCCCTCTGAAGGATTCATNAAATTATCTATTGTATTATAATTAAGGGAAGTAGAAATTTTAGACAATATAGTTTCTCCTTTTTCAGCAACTATACTCGCTGATGCGATAGAGTCAGGCTGCACATCTCTAGTTTCTAATGTGTAACTTAAACCTTGTTTTAGGAACTCTGAAAGAGAAAAATAGCTATTTATATTAAAACCTTGTTTATCTAAAATATAGTTACTTTCTCTGTAATCATATTCATCATCATAAATATTGCCACCTAAGGATACTTCGCGTTGATAAAAATACGGTTCTGTAAAACCCGCACTAACTGTTTGTTGTCTTCCTGAAAGTCTAGCATTAAAATTTAATTTTTGCCCTTTTCCCAAAAAATTATTTTCCTTAATTCCAAATTGTGCTACACCTCCGGCAGTGGTAGAATAACCCCCTCCGAATGACAATTCCCCAGTTGCTTTCTCTACTATAGAAATATTTATATCCGAATAACCTTGCTTTCCTGTTGGAACTTCTTTTATATCCACTTTTTCAAAAAATCCTAAATTTACAATTAGCGATTGTGATCTTGATATTAACTTCGGTACAATTGCATCCCCTTCTGCCAATCTAATATTTCTTCTAATTACCTCATCTATGGTTCTGTCATTACCAATTATATTTATTCTAGAAACGTATACTTTATCCGAACTATAAATTTTAAAATTTATATTAATAAGATTTTCATTTTCAACCCTTTGTACTTCTGGAACGACATTGATAAATGGATAGCCTTGTTCAATAATAATATCAGTCAATTCGTTTATAGACTCTTCAATCTGATTTGCACTGTATGTTTTTCCTGGTTGAACTGATAATTCTTTAAGAAGATTTTTTGTAATCACTCCGTCAACTAAATTTTCTATGACAACATTATTAATATTATATTTTTTTCCTTCAGTAATGGAAAAAATAATATTAAAACCATCTTTTTCCTTACTTAATTGTGCGACTGAAGACTCAACCTGGAAATCAGCAAATCCATGGTTTATATAAAATCTTCTTAACTCATCTCTATCAGCTGATAACTGGTCCGGATCGTATCTATCAGTAGAAGTTAATATGGAATACCATCTAGTTTGTCTTGTTATAATTATATTTCTTAGCCTCCTGTCAGAAAAATTTTTATTACCAATAAAATTTATGGATAATATTTCAGTGTTTTCTCCTTCATTAATTTCAAAAACTATATCAACTCTATTTTGTGGCAGGGTAATTACTTTGGGAGTAACTTTAGCATCGAACCTACCATTTCTTCTATAGATAGTTATAATTCTCTCTACTTCATCTTGAATTTTTGCTCTGGTAAAGACTGACCTGGGAGATATTTGTACCTCTGCGTTTAGATCTTCATCGTTAATTTTCTTGTTTCCTTCAAAAAAGACTCGATTAACTATTGGATTTTCTATGACTTTAATTATTAATTTACTACCTTGCTTAGATATTTTTACATCAGAAAAAAAACCTGAAGAAAATATATTTTTTACATTTCTATTAAGATTATCAACATCAAAAGAGTCTCCTATATTAACATCCATATAGGATATAATAGTTTCATTCTCAACTCTTTGATTTCCTTTAATAACTATTTCAGATATATCAGAATCCTGAGCTAGTGCGTAATGATTAAGAGAAACCAGTATACAAGCCAAACAAATAGCAATTATTCTAATAAACATATTTTTCATAATTATACCTAATACTCAAATCATATTAACTTTTGAAAAAATAACGAACAATGTCATTGTAAAAGACTAACAGCGTTATGCAAATAATAAATACTATTCCTATTGACGAAGCATATCTCACAACACTTTCTTTTAATGGCCTTCTAACAATCGCTTGTATAACAAAAAACAATAAATGTCCCCCATCTAATAATGGTATCGGAAAAAGATTTATCAACCCTAAATTAATAGAAATCAAGGCCATAATTAATATAAAATCTTGAATCCCTCTATCTGCTGCTTTGGATGCCTCATTAGCGATCATAATAGGGCCACCTATTTCTGAAGCACTCCTTTCACCAAAAATAATTTCCTTTAAACCTATTAATGTTAAGGCTGTAAATCTATAAGTCGTTTCTAATGCATGACTGATTGAACCCCAAAAACCAACTCTACTATAAGAAACAATAGTCTTAGCAGACACCCCTATCACTCCCTGAATATACTCATTTCCTTCATTATCTATAACAGTTTTAGGATCAGGGGTTATGTATATATTTATAAAATTATTTTCTCTNTTTANAAGAAAATCGAGCTTCTNATTTGGGTTAGCAGTTACNATATCCCTTANTTCTTCAAATTTTGTAATTTTTATGTCATTTATTTTTAATATCTTATCTCCAGACAACAGTCCATACTTACTAGCAGCTGAATTAGACATGACTTTATCTACCACTGGCAATACGTCAGTAGAGCTTGGTATGCCCATAGAAAAAAATAAAATAAAAAATATAAATATAGAAAATAAAAAATTTGCCATAGGTCCAGCAAATACTATTGCAGATTTTTGCAGTAATGTTTTATTTTGAAATGCTAAAGAAAATTCTTCACTAGATATATTTTTATTGAGATTCTGATCTGGAGTACTAGCAACATTTATGTCACCAAAAAACTTAACGTAACCGCCTAAAGGAATTAAACTGAATTTCCATCTAGTTCCAGATTTGTCACTATAACCAAATAATTCTTTACCAAAACCAATTGAAAACACATCTACTCTAACCCCATTTAATCTTGCAACTAAATAATGTCCTAACTCATGAACAAATACTATCACTGTTAATAATAATAAAAACCAAAATAATACCATCACAAACTCAAATCTTTTATTATGTTTTTCGTTAATTTTCTGGCATTTCTATCAGCAATTATAATAGAATCCAAATTAATATTTTGTGTAATATCTAACGTTGAAAGAACTTCTTCAATAATTTCTATTATATTGAAGAATTTTATTCTTTTTTTTAAAAAAGAATTTACTACAATTTCATTAGCTGCATTTAAAATGGCCGGTGCAGTTCCTCCTTGTCTAACTACTTCTCTACAAAGTTTTATTGCAGGAAAAACATCCTCGTCTAAATTGTCAAATGTTAAAGATTTAATTTTAGACAATTCTAAATATTTTGCTTTAGTAATTTCTCTGTTTGGCCAATTTAATGCGAAAGAAATTGGAGTTCGCATATCAGGAGTTCCCATATTAGCCTTTGTAGATCCATCTATATATTCTACTAATCCATGAATTATAGATTGGGGATGTATTAAAACATCTATTTGAGATTCTTTTATACCAAATAAGTATACTGCCTCTATAAGTTCTAAACCTTTATTCATTAATGTAGCAGAATCTATACTTATTTTATTTCCCATGTTCCATATAGGATGTTTTAATGCCTGACCAGGTGTAACATTATACAAATCTTTTCTTTTATAACCAAGAAAAGGGCCCCCAGAACAAGTAATAATTAAACGCTTTATAAATTTTTTTTCTTTTGAATTTATTATCTGATATAGAGCATTATGCTCCGAATCTAATGGGATAATTTTACAATTATTACTCTTTGCGCTTTTCATTATATTCTCTCCGAAACACACCAAAGATTCTTTGTTAGCCAGAGCTATTAGTTTAACATGCTTTATACAATTTATAGTAGACCTCAGCCCAGCTATTCCTGTTATTGCTGCAATAAATATGTCCACTTTTCTTGCAGATGCTTTAATAACCGCAATTTCACCTGATTGTATTTCACATTTTTCTTTACTTAATAAAATTCTTAATTTTTTTACTTTTGATCCGTCACAAACTATAACTAATTTAGGTTTAAGTAATTTAGCTACTTCTGCTAATTTTTTTATATTACTTTTAGCTACAATTGTATCAACGATAAATTTTTCTGGATATTGCAGTATCACATCAACCGAAGACAGACCTACTGATCCAGTTGAACCAAAGATTGAAATTGTTTTTGGAGAAGAACCATTCATATCAGCACAACTGTTATGGATAGAAAAAAGGCACAAAATTGAAAGCCATCCATCCTATCCAACATCCCTCCATGACCAGGTAATATTTTTCCAGATTCTGTAACTTCGTGCTTTCTTTTTATAAAACTTTCAAATAAATCTCCTACTTGCACTGATAAAGCTAGTAAAAAACTCCAAAGCAAAACATAAGTTGTATCTAGCCCAATAATTTTAAAGCTCATAAAAGAAAATATCATAGCTGCAAAAATTCCAGTAATAAATCCAGACCAAGTTTTATTAGGCGAGATGGATACCAATAATTTGCGTCCACCAAATATCTTTCCCCCCAAAAAAGAGAAAATATCTGTAGTCCAAGTTATCAACACACACCACAATAATATTTCGAGCCCGTTTTCGTGTTCTAATCTTATTTTATATAATAATAGTATAGGAATACATATATATAAAGGACCAATAAAAACATATGTAAAATTTATCTTTGAAGTTTTATTCAAACTAAATATTATAGAAGCGAAAAAAGGCAGAAAAAATAAAGCAAGAAAATAAATTTTATAAAAAGTTAAAAATACACATATTAAATTATAGCAAATCTTAAAAATAAAAAGAGCTTTGTTTAATTTAACTTCAGTAATCTGTACCCATTCTACAGTCATAAATATCACTATCAGTGATACAACAATTAACAACAAAGGACCTTCATAAATTATAGCAATTACACCGGTTGTGCCTAAAATAATTGACGTTAAAATTCTGAATACAATAACGTTATTATTAATAATATTTTTATTCATGAATATTTCCGTACCTACGTTCTCTATTCTTGAATTTTTCAAGNCAAANCANAAACTTTCTTTTTGTAAAATCAGGCCAANAANATTTTACAAANTCAAATTCTGAATACGCAGATTGCCACAAGAAAAANTTGCTTAANCTAACTTCCCCACTAGTCCTAATTATTAAATCAGGNTCTGGTAATTCAGATGTCATTAGATAATTAGATAAANTAGAAATATTNATCTCATTAAAATNANTTTTTTTATTAACATAGCTNTTGTATATTTCTTTCATGGCAAAGAGAATATCTTCTCTACCACCATAATCTAATGCAATAGTTAGTTGTAACCCTTTGTTATTAACAGTAATATTTTCAATTTGTTCGATTCTTTTTACTATAGACTTTTGCAGTCGATTTCTATTGCCAATCACTCTTAATTTTACATTTCTCTTTAAATATTGTTCTGTTTCTTTATTTAGATAATCATTCAATAATACCATTAAATCGTTTACTTCACTCTTTGGCCTACTCCAATTCTCAGATGAAAATGCAAATAAAGTTAAATACTCAAGATCTAATTCTATGGCAGCTTCTATTATTTCTTTTGCTCTTTTAGATCCTTTTTGATGACCTGCTATCCTAGGTAATTTTTTTTTCTTAGCCCACCTGCCATTACCATCCATAATTATAGCAATATGGACGGGGTAAAAAATATTATTTTTTTTATTCATTTTTTGCAAAGAAAATATTAGACCTGTTTAATATCTGTTGTTTTAGATTTTGCCAAGTCGTCTATTAAATTAGTTTTTTCATCCGTTAGCTGTTGTATTGCGGAGGATTCACTCTTTTGCTCATCATCAGAAAACGTTCCTTCTTGGGAATCTCTCTTAAGTGAATTCATGCCGTCTTGTCTTACATTTCTTACAGAAACTTTAGCCTGTTCAGCATATTTAGATACTGTCTTAGCTAGCTCTAATCTTCTTTCTTCAGTTAATTCAGGCAAAATTATTCTAATAATCTGCCCTTCTATTTGAGGATTCAAACCAAGATCTGCTTCATGAATAGCTTTTTCTACCACACTTACATTTGTAGAATCCCATACTTGGATATTAATCATCCTTGCCTCCGGTGCAGACACAGTAGACAGGTCTCTTAACTTCATAGTTTGACCATATGCATTTACGGAAACTGGTTCTAAAAAATTAACATTAGCTCTACCTGAACGAATCCCAGAGAATTCTTTCTTAAGCACATCAATTGCGCTATCCATTCTACGTTTTAAATCGTTTATGTCATAACCAGGCATTTAAATAACCTTAACTTATTGACTTATTACTGAAGTATTAATCTTTCCTTTTATAGCAGAAAAAAAAGAATTGGTCTCTTTAATTGAAAAAATTATTATAGGAATATTATTATCTCTAGCTAATGAAATAGCAGAAGAATCCATTACATTGAGATTTTCTGCTAACACTTTAGAGTATGTAATTACGTCGTATTTTAGAGCACCTTTATTAATTTCTGGATCAGCAGAGTAAACACCATCAACTTTAGTACCTTTCATAATGACAGTACAATTCATTTCTGCCGCACGGAGTGCTGCAGCAGTATCAGTAGTAAAATAGGGATTTCCAGTTCCACCAGCCAAAATAACAACTCTTTTCTTTTCAAGATGTCTAATTGCCCTTCTTCGTATAAAAGGTTCACAAATAGTCTGCATGGGAACTGCCGAAAGAACTCTTGTAGCCACACCATGTTTTTCTATAGAATTCTGAATTGCCATAGAATTCATNATNGTTGCAAGCATNCCCATACTATCAGCTGTGCTTCNTTCTATNCCTTGCTNAGTAGACTCAGATAGGCCCCTAAAAATATTACCCCCNCCNACTACAATACAAANCTCTATTCCTTCATTAGCCACATTTGCTATATCTAAAGAGATACTATTTACTATCTCAGGATCAATTCCAAATTCCTTNCTTCCAAGTAATGCTTCGCCAGATAATTTAAGCATTATTCTATNAAAANCAACCNTATCAAAATTTTGATTTTTGTTCATAGCATAATGNTCTTTCATAAAAANTACTTACTTAAACTNTTTTGTATTAAAACATTAAAAATATATTTTGACTTAATTATATTCACTTATTTGCTTGCTCAGCTACCTCGCTTACAAAATCCTTTTTATCTAATTNTATTCCTTCTCCTAAAACAAAATACTTAAAATCCTTTATTATAAAATTNCATTTCNTATCATTTTCAAAATTCTTTATAATTTTTGATAATTTAGTTTCTCCATCCATAACCCAAGCTTGTTCCATTAAAACAATTTCATTATAAAACTTAGATACTCTTCCCATAACCATTTGATTAATTATTTTTTCTGGTTTTCCAGAAGATTTAGCTTGATCAAACAAAATCTTTTTTTCTCTTTCTACAAGGTTCTTATCTACTGATTCTATACTTAATGCTATAGGTTTAGAGGCTGCTACATGCATAGCTATTTGTTTACCTAATTGNAATNCTTCTTCACAATCTTTATCACATTTAANGGCAATTATGACTCCTATCTTTCCNAAATTTGATTTAACTTGTCCATGGACATAGCTTGAAAAANAAGTATTATCTTTAAATTNCATAGTTTCTANTCTTCTTAAAACTATATTTTCACCAATTTTACCNACTAGTTCNGTTAATTTTTCTTCAACANTTTTCTTTGAATCATCATATTGAAACTTTTTTAAATCTTCCAATGTNCTTATGTTATCTAAAGCTATTTTTGATATTCTAGAAACAAAATTTTGAAAATCGTCATTTCTNGAAACAAAATCNGTTTCAGAGTTAACTTCTACTAAAGATGCTGTATTANTAGCTCCTATAGNGACACCAACTAAACCATCAGCCGCAATTCTAGTTGATTTTTTAACTGCACCAGAAATACCTTTTTTTCTCAACCAATCTACGGCATCATCAATATTACCCTCCGTTTCAGTTAGGGCTCTTTTGCAATCCATCATTCCAGCACCCGTCTGTTCACGCAATTGTTTTACAAGTGATGCGGATATTTCTGCCATATATGTTTCCTCAGAATATTTTAGTAATTACTTTTTTTTATNAGTTTGTNCANATTCATCATTNGTTTCTTTTTTACTGNTAGTCTTACTTGAATCTATTTGGTTATTATTTTTAGATATTCCTGATTTCNTTTCATTTTTACTTATAGTTTTATTCATAGAAACCGGCTCTATTTNATCACCCTTAGNAACTAATTNTTGTTGATCTTTTAGTGGTTTTTTATCTTTTATAGGTTGATTAACACTTTTGTTANTCTTTTTTACAAATATTTTTAATGCTTCAGTTTTATCTATTACATTCTCATTTTCTTTTACTAAATTTTTCTTAGTTTTATCTAAAACATTCTCATTTTCTTTTACTAAATTTACCTTAGTTTTAGCTTTTAATGTCTCATCCTTTAAATTTTTATTTTCTGTACTAGAATGCTTTAGTTTTTCAGANAACCCNTTCTCCATTTGNCCCAAATCTTTACCAGCANCCTTAAAACTATCTTGAAGACCATCTAGTATAGCTTCTGCAGCTAGTCTGCAATAAAANCTAATAGCTCTAGTAGCATCATCATTTCCGGGTATTGGAAAATCTATTTTTGATGGATCGCAGTTAGAGTCAAGAATNCCTATCACTGGTATTTTAAGTACTGATGCTTCATTTACTGCTATGTGTTCTTTATTAGTATCTATTACAAATAANGCGTCTGGCCTTCCACCCATTTCTTTTATTCCACCGAGGGATAAATTAAGCTTATCTCTTTGCCTAGTTAAATTTACCATTTCTTTTTTAGTCAAACCAGATTCTTGATCGCTTAGAGTCTTCTCATGTTTTTTTAAACGCGTAATAGAATTTGATATAGTATTCCAATTAGTTAAAGTCCCACCTAGCCATCTATGATTGACATAATATTGTCCACATTGCTGGGCTTTATCTTCTATTATATTTTGAGCCTGACGTTTAGTGCCTACAAATAAGATTCTACCGCCACCAGAAGCCACATCTTTTAAGATTCTTAAAGCTGAATANAATAAAGGCATTGTTTGCTGNAAGTCAATAATATGAATACCATTTCTCTCNCCAAANAAATAAGTTTGCATTTTGGGATTCCAGCGGTTTANTTGATGACCAAAATGTATACCTGCTTCTAATANTTCTTTCATAGTAAATGATGGTAATGCCATTCTTTCCCCTTCTCCGGTTATGCCGCCATGATAATGAGTTAATAATAACACCGGAAGCCTGTACAAATTAGGCCTAAATCATGTGCGAATTTTTTAATGTTTTACAATTCTATATTAGTTTCGGCAAGTTTTATTAAATAAAAATTTACAAATTATCAGATATAACTGGGGAGACATCGATAATTCCTGGTAAAAGAGACAATTCACTGATAGTTTTTAAATCAAATTTAATGTTTTCATAAGTATTTATCACTGCCTCACTTTCATTGTCTACAGGCACTAAGAAAGTTATTTTCTTATGAATATTTTCTGTATTTTTTTTAGTGGTTAAAAGAAATTTAACTTTCCCAATATCAACATTACTATCGATTCTAATAACATAGCCGTTAATTAATTTATCTAGTTTGTCATCCAAATTCCAAAAATCTTTTGCAATAATATTTTTAGAGCCAGAAGAATCTTCAACCAACGATAATTGAAACAATAGAGTATTTCCTGAGACTAATAAATTTCTTTTTAGAGAGAATATCTCTGAATAGGCTGTTACTTCGTATATTCCTTTTGTATCAGATATTTGAATTCTAGCAAACCTACCATGGCTTGATGATCTCTCAAATACCTGTGAAATTACTCCAGCACTATAAAATATTAAATTGTTAATATTACTGATGTCAGAAGAATTTTTTATATTTATCATTTTAAGTATATTTTTATATTTATCTGTGGGATGCCCAGAAAAATAAAACCCTAATGATAATCTTTCTTTTTCAAGTTTTTCTTTCTCTGTCCATTCTTCAACAGATGACAGTTTCCATATCTCAGATAATTTGGTATTTTTTGAAAATATATTTTCTTGTTTAGTCTGTAAATCTAAGCTGGAACTGTTCGCACAATTTGCTAAAACATCTGCACTAAAAAAAACTTTCTTTCTATTTGGACAAATAGTATCAAAACATCCAGATAACGATAAATACTCAAAATGTGCTTTTCCAAATAGTCCTTCTGTCATTCTATTGGAGAAATTTAATATGTCATTGTAAACACCATTTTTTTTCCTTTCTTTAACAATTTGATTCATGATGCCATCACCAACATTTTTAATACTACANANNCCAGTTCTGACAGCAATATCTCCTGANTCTNCTTTTTCTATAGAAAAATTTACNTCCGAAAAATTTACATCAGGTCCTAATAAAGGAATATTCATTCTTAATAAATCATTTCTAAAGACGTTTAATTTTTCAGCAGAATCTGAATCATAAGTCATTAAAGAAGCTAAAAATATCTCCGGATAATAAGCTTTAAACCAAGCTGTTTGATAAGCTATTAAAGCATATGCTGCAGCATGACTTTTATTAAANCCATAACCAGCGAATCTTGANATAATTTCAAAAATTTGAAGCGCAATATTAGTTTTTATATTATTCTTTTTTGCCCCCTTTATAAATACTTCTCTCTGAGCTTGCATCTCTGATTCAATTTTTTTTCCCATTGCNNTNCGAAGCAAATCNGCTTCGGCCAANGTATATCCNGCAATTTTTTGTGCTGATTCCATTACTTGTTCTTGATAAATCATGATCCCATAGGTCTCTTTTAGAACCTCATTTAACAGAGGGTGCAAAACATCCGCTTTTTCATTCATGTGTTTTCTTCTAATGAATGATGGAATATTGTCCATTGGTCCTGGTCTATATAACGCNACGACTGCCATTAATTCTTCAAAATGATCAGGTTTTAGCTTCTTTAGTACTTCAGTTACTCCGGTACCTTCTAGCTGAAATATACCTACTGTATCTCCTTTAGAAATCAAATCGTACACAAACTTATCATCTAGAGGAATATTATCTAATTCAAAGTCTGGTTTAGTTNCTTTNAGTTTTAAAGAAGCCATATCAATAATTGATAAAGTTTTTAAACCTAAAAAATCAAATTTTACTAGACCCGATAATTCAGTATACTTCATGTTATATTGTGTAGCAGGTAAATTAGACTTCGGGTCCTTATACAGAGGTAATAACTCTAATAGAGGTTTATCTCCTATGACAATTCCAGCCGCATGCGTTGATGCATTTCTATATAAACCTTCCAACTTGAGTGAAATTTGAAATAATTGCTCAATTTCTTCATCAGATTTTGATGCAGACTTCATNCTTGGCTCTTGATCTATTGCTTCTTGCAATTTGAGAGGTTTTGTAGGATCTGATGGATTGATAGGAATAAGCCGACATATATTATCAACCTTTCCAAAAGGAATCTCTAATACTCTACCCACATCCCTTAATACCCCTTTAGCTTGNAATGATCCAAAGGTTATAATATGGGCTACTTTATTTTTACCATAAACTTCTTGCACATGCCTTATTACTTCACTTCTTTTATTTGGACAAAAATCAATATCAAAATCTGGCATAGATATTCGCGCTGGATTAAGAAACCGTTCAAATAAAAGATTGAATTTAATTGGATTTAAGTTAGTTATACCTAGTACCCATGCTACCAGAGAGCCAGCACCAGATCCCCTTCCCGGTCCAACAGGAATATTAGCCTGTCTTGCCCAATTTACAATTTCAGCAACTATTAAAAAATATCCTGAAAAGCCCATCTTTTTTATAACTTCTAATTCATAAAATAATCTCTCTTCATATTTTATATAATTNTTATCTTCCTTAATNNTNTTNNTACTATTNTTTTTATTANATATTACTTNTAACCTNTTNTTTAANCCTTCTTTTGANAGANTAACTAAGAGATCATATTCGTTTTGATTGTTTTTTAATGGAAAGTTAGGAAGTACAGGATTTCTTTTTNCTGGCNTGAATAAACATTTTTTAGCAACCATTATAGTATTATCTATAGCCTCAGGAAAATCTTGAAAAGCTTTTAACATCAATTTTTGATTTTTAAAATAATGCTCATTATTGAATCTTTTTCTATTTATATTACTAACGGTAGTACCCTCTGATATGCACATTAAGCAGTCATGAGCCTCATAAATAGACTGATCTGAAAAATAAATATTATTTGTTGCAACAATTGGTACATCTAGATCAGATGATATTTTTATAAATGAGGNCTCTGTTTTATTTTCTTCTTCTAATCCATGACGACTAACTTCTATAAAAAGATTATCAGNGAAGTTTTNTTTNAATAATTTNGAAATATTNANNGCTTCAGAAAATTTGTTTTCTAACAAAAANTNACCTACTGGACCCTCTAATCCNCCNAGCAAACANANTAGNCCANTAGATTGTTTAAATAATTCCTCNAATCTAATAGGTCTTTGATTCCCATCATTATCATCTAAAAAACTTTTACTAACTAAAGAGGATAAATTTTCCCATCCTACTTTATTCTTCACTAACAATAAAACCTTTGAAATCTTTTTTGGGGTCATTACATCATGCCCATTAACTTGCGAAGATACCTCAACCTTCAGAATACATCCCATAATAGGTTGAATTCCTTGCTCTACAGCTGTTAATGAAAATTCCAAAGCTTCCGCAGTTAAATCTGAACTATCTTCACATTCATAGATGTCCTGTTCTCCTACAAACTCTTCAATACAATCGG
>PAWH01000029.1 GCA_002714055.1 Candidatus Pelagibacterales bacterium
TTATTTTTATCAATAGAAACAGGAGAGATAGGAAGCCATTCTAGTTTTGCACTTATGGGGTCCCCCAGTTTATTTGATAAAAAATTTCTAACTATAGCAAATTTTTCACTATCACAAATCACCTCATGAAAGTCGTTATCACTATTTATATCTATACATTCTGAATCTACGGCTGTTTCAAAAAATTTATCAGCTGAACATGAAGTAGAGGGGTATTTAATAATTCCATTTCTAGAAAAAAGAAAATTTACGCTTCCTGTTTCACCCATTGCTCCCCCATGTTTACTAAATACTGATCTAATTTCAGAGGCAGTTCTATTTCTGTTGTCTGTTAAAACATCTACTATAAAAGCTACGCCCTCTGGACCATAACCTTCATAGTGTATTTTTTCATATGAAGCATCATTTTCTCCACCTATAGATTTTTGCATTGCCTTATCTATTTTTTCTTTTGGCATGTTTTCAATCCTAGCATTTATAATAGCATTTTTTAATCTTGGATTTTTTTCTGGTTCAGGAATTCCAGACTTAGCAGCTACGGAAATTTCTCTAGCTAATTTAGCAAATAATTTTGCACGTTTAGCATCTTGAGCCCCTTTTCGGTACATTATATTTTTAAATTTTGAATGTCCTGCCATTTAAATGCCCTGATAATATGTTAGAGTTTATTTAATATATTAGTATTTGAAAAAAAGTTAACATTTTATTTTTTTGGAATTCTATTTATTAATCTTGGCCCAATAATTACGGGTTCTATGTTTTTTGCTAGACCAGTCTTAACATCCGTTTCAAGAAATAGTCCGCACAAAGTGCCTTCACCTTCGCTTGCTCCTATTCTGCCAACTGGCATTTTACTTTTAAATCTTTCTTGCCATCCATTTTTTTCACCACCAATAACTGAATCATAATCTCCACACATTCCAGCATCAGATTGATAGCCAGTTCCACCAGGTAATATTTGAGTATCCGATGTTGGTACGTGTGTATGTGTTCCTATAATTAAACTTACTCGACCGTCAAATATATGACCTATTGACATTTTCTCAGATGTNGCTTCGCCGTGAATATCTACGATAATGGCGTCAACTTCTAATCCNAAATNATACTTGGAAATAATATTCTCTATAGACTCNACNGGATCATTTAANGGATCCATAAATAATCTACCCATCACATTTATAACTAATATTTTTTTTCCTAGTGAATTTTTTATTATGGTGTTTCCTTGTCCAGGGACAGAGGAAGGAAAATTTTCAGGTCTAAGTAAATTTTTATCTTTATTTATATAAGGAATTATTTCTTTTTTATCCCATACATGGTTTCCTGTGGTTATAACATTTACTCCTAATTCATAGAATTCTTCGCAAATTTTAGGAGTAATTCCAAACCCTCCGGCGGCATTTTCGCCATTTATAATTACGATATCTATTTCTAAATTTCTTTTTAGGTTGGGTAATTCTCTAAAAACCACTTCTCTTCCAGAGCGTCCCATAATGTCTCCAAGAAATAAAATATTCATTTAAGAGACTCCTTTGAATCATTTTGATTTAAATATATTTTCTTTTCAGTAATTATTGCATCCATCTGTATGTCATGTTTTTCTGAATAAACTTCTTTCGCTAATTGTTGAGAATAAGCCAAACCGATTTTTGTAGATTTAGGATATGATCTTAAAAGTCTATCATAATGACCCCCACCTCTACCGAGACGATTGCAATCTTTATCAAAACACAATAAAGGGCAAACTATTATATCTGGGCTTTCCATAATAGGGCCTTCTAATTTATATCCTAATTTATTTTTTTTGATATTTTTGTTGGGNGTCCACTTTCTAAATTTAAAAGATTTTTTTTCACTCGATAATATTGCAATTTTCATTCCACAATCATTTAAGGCAGCTAACGCAGGTTTTGTGTTCACTTCGGATCCTAATTGCCAATAAATGCCTAGTTTTTTGCTTTTTTTAAGTATCGGGTTTGAATTTATAAAACACATGAGTTTATTAGCAATAAGTTCTGAATACTGATAAGAATTTATTGAAATGGTTTTTCTTTTTTTTAAGAATACTTTTCTGAGATAACTTTTCTTTCTNGTTATTGATTCGGAGTAAAGCCGCTGTGAACGTGTATTTTTAGTAACCACCTTGGAACCCAAATTAGTAGGTGGGTGCCACATAACAAGACCACGGTCTTGACAGAGGCAGCTCCCTAGTGATTAGAAAGGTCCAGGGGTCAAATATATACTTCGTATCCTGCAGCATTCACTCCATATCCAACAATAGATTATACCTTAAAATAATTCAAGGGCACATAATTTNCTGATAAGTTNTTATTTATTAGTTACCCTCTTTTNTNANTTGCTTAATAATTTTTTCTATCTCAATTGCAGATTTTTCAACCTCGGCAGTTGCACCATCTATCAAGTCTTGATTTCTATCTAGTATAGTTATAGCTGCAAGAAGCATCAATTTTATATCTCCTACTTGACCTACACGATCTACAATTTCNGAAACTTCTTTTCCTATTAAAGAGGAAAGATGATTAACCCTTTCTTCCTCTCCCTCAGCACAAGTGATGCTATGTGTCCGCCCATTTATATTTACTAAAACTTCTGGCATTTCTATTTGCTTTCCAAAATTTTATCTATCTTTATTATNAGTTTATTAATTTTTTCTTTCGCCTCTGATTGTGTTTTTTTNAAAATTAAATTTTTTTCTTTTAAATTTTTTAATTCTTCTTTAGACGCTAAGATATTTTTAGTATCAAAAGCATCTAGTGTTTCTCTCAAATTTATTTTAGCAGTTTCGAATCTATCTAAAGCAGACTTAAAATTTTTCATAAAATAATCCTTAATAAAAATTCTACTTTCTTTTTAATAAGCTATTATAACTTATCATCATTATTATCTAGTATGAAGTAAATAAGATAATACACTGTTTTGTATTATTAAAGTTGAAAAGTTAATTACTTTAAAAATATTTAAAATATTTTTTTTGAAGTTTCGTTTTTTTTTTATTTTAATTGGTGTAGAATTTCGAAAAGAAATAAAAAATGACACAAAATTCTAAAAAATATAAAATAAAAAATATAGAACTTGCAAATGCCTTGAGAATTCTTTCTGTTGATGCAGTTCAAAAAGCTAATTCTGGACATCCTGGTATGCCCATGGGCATGGCAGATGTAGCTACAGTACTTTTTAAAAAATTTCTTAAATTTGATTCTAGTTGTCCTGAATGGCCTAATAGGGATAGATTCATAATAAGTGCGGGTCATGGCTCTATGTTGTTATATTCTCTTCTATTTTTAAACGGGTATCAGGATATTGATTTAGATCAGATTAAAAATTTTAGGCAGCTAGGTTCTAAAACAGCAGGTCACCCAGAATATAAAGAACTTAATGGCATTGAAACTACTACTGGACCACTAGGACAAGGATTAGCAAATTCAGTGGGCATGGCCTTGTCAGAAAAAATGATGTCTTCAAGATATGGAAGTAAAATATTTGACCATTACACTTATGTTGTTGTTGGTGATGGTTGTTTAATGGAAGGGATAAGTCATGAAGCTATATCATTTGCAGGTCATTTACGTTTGGGAAAATTAATAGTTTTATTCGATGACAACGGAATTTCTATAGATGGTCCTACTTCCTTGACTGTTTCAGATGATCAACTTGCTCGTTTTAAGGCAAGCAATTGGCATGCGATTAACTGTGATGGACATGATGAAGATTCTATTGAGCTCTCAATTAAAAAGGCTTTAAAGGATCCAAGACCATCAATAATTGCATTTAAGACAAAAATTGGTTTTGGATCTCCTAACAAACAAGGTAAAGCCTCTAGTCATGGCTCTCCTATGGGCGATGAAGAGATCAAATTAATTAGGAAAAATTTAGATTGGAACCATGAACCTTTTGTGATTCCTGAGAAAATTCTAGAAAAATGGAGAAAAATAGGAATAAAAGGAAAAAGCAAAAGAGAAAAGTGGTATAAAGTTCTTAATAATTCTAAATATAATTCACATTTAAAAAAAATTTTTTCAGGTAAGCTCTCAGGAAATATAGAAAAATTACTTTTAAATTTTAAAAATGATTTAGCTAAAAATGCAGCTCCTATGGCTACTAGAAAAGCTAGTGAAACTGCCCTTTATGAAATTAATAAAATAATAAAGAACATGATAGGAGGTTCTGCAGATCTAACTGGTTCGAATAATACCTTTGTTAAAGGACAAGAACCAATTAGCCAGTTAAACTTTTCTGGTTCTTATGTATTTTATGGTGTAAGAGAGCATGCAATGGCAGCAATAATGAACGGTATAGCTCTTTATGGCAGTTTTATACCTTATGGAGGTACTTTTCTAGTATTCAGTGATTATTGTAGGCCAGCTATAAGATTGTCGGCGTTAATGGGATTAAGAGTCATTTATGTTATGACGCATGATTCAATAGGTTTAGGAGAAGATGGTCCTACTCATCAACCTGTAGAACATTTATCTTCTTTAAGAGTTATTCCTAACTTAGAGGTGTGGAGGCCTGCTGATAGTATCGAAACACTTGAATGTTGGCAGGCTGCAATTTCTAAAATAGATAAGCCAAGCATTTTGGCATTATCTCGTCAAAATGTTCATCCTGTCCGACAAGAAGGTGGAGATATAAATTGGTCATCCAAGGGGGCATATGAATTGTTAGCCAATGAAAAAGCGGAGCTATCTTTATTTGCCTCTGGAACTGAAGTAGAAATTGCGGTTTCTGCGGCAAAGAAATTGGCTTTAGACAAGATTAAAACCAGGATTATTTCGGTTCCTTGTTTGGACAGATTTTTAAAACAAGAAAAAAGTTACATCGACTTAGTTCTTGGCAGAGTCCCTAAAATAATTATAGAAGCAGGAATAAGACAAAGTTGGGATTGTATTCTTGGTAATGTAGATTTTTTTATTGGAATGGATAGCTTTGGATCGTCAGCACCCGGTAAGGACTTATATCAGTATTTTAATATTACAGAAGAAAAAATAATACAAATAGCTAAATCAATTATTAGTAAAAAGGAGTTATAGATGACTATTAGAATTGCAATTAATGGTTTTGGAAGAATAGGTAGGTTAGTNCTGAGAGCTATTGTTGAATCAGAATATAAAGATATTGAGGTTGTGGCAATTAATGATTTNGGGTCTATAGAGGCCAACGTACATTTGTTAAAGTATGATTCGGTTCATGGACGTTTAGAGCAAGATGTAAAAGTTACAAATTCAGGAATGATTATAGAAGGCAAAGAAATTAAAGTTATTTCAGAAAGACAACCTGAAAACTTACCGTGGAAAGAATTAGGAATTGATTTGGTATTAGAATGTACCGGATTATTTACTAAAAAAGAGGATGCTATAAAACATATTATNGCTGGTTCCAGAAAGGTGCTTATTTCTGCTCCTGGGACAGATGTGGATTATACAGTAGTTTATGGAGTAAACGATGATGGATTAAAGGATGAATTTAAAGTAGTTTCAAATGCAAGCTGTACAACAAATTGTTTAGCTCCTGTAGCTAAGGTTTTAAATGATACAATTGGAATTGAAATTGGATTTATGACAACTGTCCANTCTTATACTGGTGATCAACCAGTATTAGATACTTTACATAAGGATCTCAGGAGAGCTAGATCTGCAAATTTATCTATGATTCCTACTTCTACAGGAGCTGCTAGAGCAGTGGGACTAGTTTTACCAGAACTAAAAGGAAAATTAGATGGAACTGCTGTTAGAGTACCTACTTCCAATGTTTCTATGGTAGATTTGACATTTTACTCATCTAAGGAAACATCAATTGAAGAAGTTAACTCTTCAATTCAGAAAGCTTCTNCTGGGTATTTGAAAAATATAATTAGTTATAACTTAGAGCCTTTAGTTTCGGTCGATTTTAATCACAATAAAGCATCATCAAATTTTGATGCTACCCAAACACAGGTAGTACAAAAAAAATTAGTTAGAATATTATCCTGGTATGATAATGAATGGGGTTTTTCTAATCGCATGANAGATGTAGCATTATTAATGGGAAAATAAATGAAATTAAGAACTATAGATAATCTTGAGGTGCGTGGTAAAATAGTTTTATTAAGATGCGATCTCAATGTGCCTGTTTCAGAGGAGGGAGAGGTCACTGATATTAGTAGAATGGAGCGCCTGCTTCCTACTGTTTCTCAATTATCTAGTAAAGGGGCAAAGGTTGCTTTATTATCTCATTTTGGAAGACCAAAAGGTAAATTTGATGAAAAATTTTCTCTAGGAAATCTCTCAGATATATTAGCAGATGTACTAAAAGCCGATGAAATAACTGTTATCCCGGATTGCATCGGCCGGGTTACTAGGAAGGTTTTGGAAGACTTGCCTGAAGGAGGTATAGCCTTATTAGAAAATGTTAGATTCTATTTAGGAGAAGAAAAAAATGATCCGGTTTTTAGCAAGTCTTTATCAAAAATAGCAGATTTATATATAAATGATGCTTTTTCTGTATCTCATAGGAAACACGCTTCCATAAACGGAATTACCAAATTTCTTCCTTCATATGCAGGCAGAGCATTTCAATTTGAAATAGAGATGCTAAATAAGATTTTAGAAAAATCTGTTCCTCCTGTAAGTGCTATAATAGGAGGGTCTAAAGTTTCTACAAAGCTAAATATATTAAGTAATTTGGTTGAGAAAATGCAAACTATTGCTATAGGTGGTGGGATGGCAAATACTTTTCTTGCAGCTAAAAACATTAGTATTGGATCTTCATTTTACGAAGAAGGCATGATTGANGATGCTAAAGCTATTATAAAAAAAGCTGATAAAGTGGGTTGTAGTATTTTATTACCAATAGATGCAGTTATTGCTGATAAGGTAGAAGTAGGAGTTGAGAGTACAGTTGTTGATATTGATAAAATTCCTAAAAATAAAATGATACTAGATATAGGCTTAAAAACAGTTGACTTGTTTTCCGGTGCTATAGTTGAAAGTAAAACTCTACTTTGGAACGGTCCTTTAGGGGTATTTGAAATTTCTCCCTTTGATCAAGGAACTACAAATTGTGCTTTAACTGCTGCAATGTTGTCTAGGGCAGGAGGATTAATTAGTGTTGCGGGGGGAGGTGATACAATTNCAGCTCTTAATAATGCAGGTGCAGCTGGAGGTTTTTCGTATGTATCTGTGGCAGGAGGTGCTTTTTTAGAATGGATAGAAGGNAAAACTCTACCTGGCGTAAAGGCTTTAGTNGATAAATAAGGAGAAAAAGAATGANAATGACAAGAATTGTTAAGTTGATACTTGAGAACTATGAAAGTGATAANCCAGGAACTAAAAGTAATATAGCTAGAATATTAATGAATGGAAAATTAGGAGGAACTGGCAGACTTCTTATTTTACCTGTTGATCAAGGTTATGAGCACGGACCAGCTAGGTCATTTGCTCCGAATCCAGAAGCATATGATCCTCATTATCATTATAAATTAGCAATCGATGCAGGATTAAGTGCCTATGCGGCTCCTCTGGGAATGATAGAAGCGGGAGCAAACTCATATGTAGGACAAATTCCAACAATTTTAAAAATTAATAGTTCAAATAGTTGGGCAACATCTAAAGATCAGGCTGTACATGGTTCTGTGGATGATGCTTTGCGTTTAGGTTGCTCGGCAGTTGGATTTACCATATATCCAGGTTCTGATCACCAATTTGAAATGATGGAAGAGCTTAGGGAAATAGCTTTGGAAGCGAAGCAATTAGGCTTGGCTGTTGTGGTTTGGTCTTATCCTAGAGGAGGAAATTTATCTAAAGAAGGTGAAACGGCCATAGACGTGTGTGCTTATGCGGCACATATGGCTGCTTTAATGGGAGCCCATATTATCAAAGTAAAACCTCCTTCCGTGCATGTGGAACAAGATGAGGCAAAGAAAGCTTATAAAGATGTAAATCTTAAATCCTTATCTAATCGTGTGTCTCATGTAATGAAATCTTCATTTAATCATAGAAGAATTGTAGTTTTTTCTGGAGGCGCAGCAAAAGATACGGAAGGATTATTGGATGAGATTAGAGAAATTCGTGATGGAGGAGGGCATGGATCTATTATAGGAAGAAATACCTTTCAACGACCTAGAGATGAGGCTATAATTTTGCTTAATAAAATTATAGATATATATAAAGGCAAAGATTAGATTATAGTGAATCTATATGATAAAAAAAATGAATCTTGTGCCTTATATTTGATCACTCCTCCTATAATAGAATTAAGTGAATTTAAAGAAGAATTAGTTCAAGCATTAACGCCTGGCTTAGTTGAGGTTGTTCAGTTGAGACTTAAGGGTGTTGACGATCAACATGTTATAGATGTTGGAAAAACTTTGAGGCCAATTTGTCATCATTTTGATACAACTTTTATTGTTAATGATAGACCAGATTTGGCTATTAAAATAGGCGCAGATGGTGTGCATTTAGGAGAAGAAGATAGCAATGTGAAAAATGCGAGAACAATTCTAGGTAGTTCTGCGATAATAGGAGTGTCATGCTATAATTCTAAGCATAAAGCAATGTTAGCGTCAGAGGAAGGAGCAAATTATGTGGCATTTGGTGCATTCTATCATACTAAGACCAAAATTCCAAAATATAGAGCTCGTATAGATATAATAGAAGATTGGTCATATATTAGTAATGTAGCTTGTGTTGCAATAGGAGGTATAACAGCAAACAATTGTTCCAATATAGTCAATGCAGGTGCGGATTATATTGCAGTTATAAGTGCTATCTGGAATGATAAAGAAGGTCCAATGAAAGCAGTAATGAAATTTACTAAATTTCTAAATCATTAACATACTGTTCTAAATTATTGTTAATCATTTTATTGTTTTATTAATTCTGTAGGTATATGTTCTTTTTAAATTATAGAACATTTATAGAGTAGAGATATACATGAAAATTAATGGTAATGCTATAAGGCCAGGTAATATTATCTTACATCAAGGAGTTAGTTGGCGTGCAGTAAAATGTCAGACTGTTAAGCCAGGAAAAGGTGGGGCTTTTAATCAGGTAGAACTTCGTAATTTAGAGAATGGGTCTAAATTAAATGAAAGATTTAGATCTAGTGAAGTAGTAGAAAAATTAAATATTTCAACAAAAATCCACCAATTTCTCTATAGTTCAGGAGAAACTTTAACTTTTATGGATATAGAAAACTATGATCAAATAGAAATTACCGAGAATTTAATAGGTGATCAAAAGTTTTTTTTACAAAATGGGATGCAAGTAAATTTAGAAATAGTGGAAGAGAAACCTGTGGGCATATCATTACCTGAACAAGTGGTGCAAGAAGTTATAGAAACTGAAGCAGTAGTAAAAGGTCAAACAGCTTCTTCATCATATAAACCAGCTATTTTAAAGAATGGTTTGCGTGTTATGGTTCCTCCACATATTGAGGTAGGAGTAAAAATTTTAGTATCTACATTGGATTGCACATATACAGGCAAACATAAATTATAGAACGTGAGAAGATTAGATGAGAAGATATTCCCCAGATATAACCATTATGCTAAATGCAGTTAGGAAGGCCTCTAAACATATTGTTAGAGATTTTGGTGAATTGGAACATTTACAGGTATCTGTTAAAGGCCAAAATGACTTTGTAACTAATGTAGATTTAAAAGTTCAAGAAATACTTTATAGAGAATTATCTAAAGCTAGACCAGATTACGGTTTTATAATGGAAGAAGGACAGTCCGAAAAATTAAGTTCAAAAAATATATGGATTATAGATCCAATTGATGGAACTTTGAATTTTATGCATGGACTTCCTTATTTTTCAATTTCAATAGCCGTAAAATCAAATGATAAGATTATAGCGGGTATAATATATAATCCGGTCCAAAATGAATTTTATTGGGCCGAAGAAGGGATAGGTGCTTTTTTAAATGACCAAAGGCTAAGAGTATCTGCAAGACAAAACCTAGATCAATCATTAATAGCTCTTGGTATTCCTTTTTTAGGAAGAAAAAATCATAAATCACATTTGAAAATGCAAGCCTCAGTCATGAAGAAAGTTGCAGGATTAAGGAGATTTGGTGCTGCCTCGCTTGATCTAGCTCTTGTGGCTGCAGGTAGAGTAGATGGGTTTTGGGAAGAAGGGTTAAGTATTTGGGATATTGCAGCTGGAGTAATTCTAGTCCGAGAAGCAGGAGGTTTNGTATCAGGAATTAAAAAAAATGAGGACCCCCTGATTAGTGGCAATATTGTNGCTGGTAATCCNAAGATAGTTTATGCACTGCAAAAAGTATTAGCCACTTAATATATATTTTGTAATAATTTATTAATTAATAAATTTAGTTATTTGGAAAAGATGTGAATAGTCCAATTCGATTCATTAAAAGAATGGTAGTTTTTNTGATAATTACTTTCTTGATAGGAGCCTTTTTAGGGAATTCCTTGTTAGATGCATTTAACACTAATCCTATGCTTAATGGACTAATTATCTTTGTTCTACTTTTTGGAACAGTCATAGTTTTTCGNCAAGTTTTNACTTTAAAACCGGAAATATCATGGGTTGAATCCTATAGAAGAAGTCAAACAAAAGGTCTTACATCGTCACTTAAAAATACTNATTTAGTNTTATTGGCACCTATGTCGAGTATGTTGGAAGAACATAAAGGTAGGCCCGCTATGTCCTCTATTGCAATGAGATCTTTATTAGATAGCCTTAACCTTAGGTTAGATGAAAGTAGAGAGATATCTAGGTATATGATAGGATTGTTAGTGTTCTTAGGGTTATTGGGAACATTTTGGGGATTATTAATTACTATAGATTCTATTGGTNCCGTTATAAGTTCNTTAGGTGTTAATGATGATGATGCCTCAAGTATGTTTCTTTCACTTAAAGAGGGAATGAAAGAGCCCTTAAATGGGATGGGTACAGCATTTTCATCTTCTCTTTTTGGTTTATCAGGATCATTAATTTTAGGTTTTCTAGATTTACAAGCTTCTCAAGCCCAAAATCAATTTTATAACGATGTTGAAGAATGGTTNTCTTCAATGAGCCTAATTTCATCTTCTCGGACTACTTCTTCGAAATCAGAAAAATATCAAGATGAAGGGGTTCCTGTTTATGTTCAAGCTTTACTTGAACAAACAGCAGAGAGTGTAGATGCTCTACAACGAACCTTGGGAAGAGGTGAAGATGATAAGAAAAAAATTGCAGATAATTTTACTAATCTTGCAGAAAAGATGGGTGCTGTCGCTGATCAGATAAAAAATAATCAGAAGATGTTACAAAATGCTTCGGGTGGAATGGATGAAGCGACCAGAGATCACATAAGAAACCTCGATGTTTCAATGAACAGATTGATAGAAGAAACTAACCAAGGGAACAAGCAATTGATATATGAACTCAGATCTGAAATAAAAATTCTAGCTAAAACAGTAGCTGTTACTGTTGATAGTGTTTCCTCGAGCTCAAGAAAAGAAGCTACCTCGTTAGAAAATAATAATAAGGAAAGAGCTAAAAGCAAGACTATTTCTGCTAAGAGGAGGTGATTATTATTGATTCGATATAGAAATAAACATAGGAATAGTAGTGATATTTGGCCAGGTTTTGTGGATGCGATTTCTACTCTTTTGCTGGTCTTAATATTTCTATTAGGNTTGTTTCTATTTTCTGAGTCAGTTNTATCCAGATTGTTGTCTAGTAAAGAAGACGTTTTNGAAGGTTTAAACTTACAAATCACAGAGCTATCTGAGTTGCTTTCATTGGAACGAAGAGAAAATAGAGACTTATCCGATAATATATTGCAATTAAACAGCAAACTGAATCAAACTAATGCTAGATTAGATTCACTAAGCATGGAAAGTACTGAATNAAGAGATAAAAATGTAGAATTATCAATTTTGCTAGAAAATATAGAAAAAAAATCTCTAGACTTAGATAATGTTAATAAAGATTTAAACAATAGATTTGAAGAACTATTAGCAACTTTCAGTGCGACTAAAGTAAAATTATCCGATGCCGAAGATGAACTTAAACTATCAGAAGCAGCTAAAAAGCAAGTAGTGATTTTAAATGCTCAGATTGCAGCTTTAAGAAATCAACTCGCNAGTATTCAAAGAATTCTTGATGACACAGAGCAACTAATCAAAGANAAAGATATTCAAATTACAGACCTAGGTAAAAAATTAAACACAGCTTTAGCTGTTAAAGTGGGAGAGTTAAATCAATATAAATCCGAATTCTTTGGACGTTTAAGAAGTATTTTAGGGAATAGAAGTGATATCGAAATTGTAGGAGATAGGTTTATTTTTCAGTCAGAAGTATTGTTTGATTCTGGCTCTGCAGATATAGGTGAGGAAGGATTAAAGCANCTTTCACAATTATCNCAGATATTACTTGATATAACAAANAAAATTCCTAATGATATTCCTTGGGTAATTCAGATACAAGGACACACAGATCCTAGACCAATAAAAACACTAAGATATCCTTCAAATTGGGAACTAAGTACGGCGAGAGCAATATCTGTTGCTCAGGTTTTTATGGAATCAGGCTTGTCTTCAAAAAAAAATATCAGTAGCAGGATTTGCAGAATTTCAACCATTAACAAAAGGACTTGACGAAGCCTCATATAGAAGAAATAGAAGAATAGAGATTAAATTGACTCAGCCATAAAAATATAATTAAGGTTTTAAAGTATCAGGGTATATTGATTCTTCTTCTAAATAGGTTGGCCATTTTTTTCCTGTAATTAAACACTCTATCATTTCTGACATAGCAGGAGAAGTCATTATTCCGTAACCTCCTTGCCCTGCTAGCCAGAAAAATCCTGATTGCTTAGGNTCTTCAAATACTGCTGGAGACCTACTAGGNAGAAAAGATCTTAAACCAGCCCATTTGTGATCTATTTTTTTGATATTAAATTTTGTTGCATTTTCAATTCTGTCTACAGTTATTGCAATATCTATTTCTTCGGGTTGAGAATCGCAGGGTAAACTGTCTGTTTCATCACCCGGAGATGCAAGAATTTTTCCTGCCTCTGGTTTGAAATAAAAATTCTCTCCTATGTCTATAACCACAGGCCAGTTTGAAATATCAATATTATTATTTTTACTAAATATTATAACNGTTCTTCTTTTGGGTTGTAGGNCTAGAGTTTGACAATTAGCCATAGCTCCAATTCTATCTGCCCAAGCCCCCGCTGCATTTACTATATAACNCGAGGTAAATATTTTTTCNTTAGNAGTTATTCTCCATTGATNATTAATTTTTTTAATATTGATAACTTCTGCATTAAGAATAATTTTTCCCTTATTGTCTTTTAGTCCTCTCAAAAATCCTTGATGAATTAGATCAACATCCATTGCTTTTGCATCTGGCTCTATTAAGGCACGATGTAAATATTCTTTTTTTATTATAGGCACTTTAATTAAAGCTTCAGATGGTGATATTTCAAGAATATTAGACNTATTTGATTTAGCATATTTTAGTTCATTTTCAATTAATTGGTTTTGATTTTTATTAGCTATAAACAAACTTCCCCCATAATTATGCATAAGTTTATTATTTCCAAAGAATCTAGGAGGTTTTTCTAAAAAACTTCGACTTGCTCTAGTAATAGCCCGTATTTTTGAATTGCCATAATTTTCAGTAAAAAAAGCTGCAGAACGTCCAGTGGTGTGGTAACCAGGNCTAGATTCTTTTTCAAGTATTATAACTTTGCCGTGTTGAGAAAGCCTGCAAGCAGCTGATGATCCAGCTATACCAGCTCCTATCACAATAAAATCCGCCTTTGTTGTATATTTTGATCTTTTTAAATTCATTTTTTACTCGGCAGTTAGTGGTGATCCTTTTTTGTTATATTCATTTTCCAGACCTCTTAATCTGTTTGCTACATGGCTAGAAGGTTTAGTAAATCTTGCTAACAAATTATATAAAGCAGGTACTATAAAAAGACTTAAAATAGTTGAGAATGTTACTCCTCCTACTATAACCCATCCTATTGAAGCTCTACTTTCTGCTCCTGCTCCTGTTGCTAAAGCAAGAGGCATTGCTCCCAAAACTGTGGCAATGGTTGTCATGAGTATAGGTCTTAATCTTGCTACAGAAGATTCTTTTACTGCGTCCTTNATCGATCTTCCTTGTTCACGTAGTTGGTTAGCAAACTCTACTATAAGTATAGCGTTTTTTGCAACCAGACCTATAAGCATTACAAGACCTATCTGACTGTANACATTTAGCGTGATTCCAGTAAGATATAGAGTAGCTAATGCTCCTGTAATAGCAAGTGGTACAGAAAGCAAAATAATGAAAGGATGAATAAAACTTTCAAATTGTGCAGCCAAAACAAGAAATACGACTATCAGTGCAAGAGCAAAAGTTAGAGCTAATGAGCTCGAAGAATCTCTAAACTCNCTNGATTGNCCGGCGTAAGCTATTCTTGCTTCAGGTGGNAATGAAGTTCGTGCTAAGTTATCTAAATAGTCTAAAGCTTGGCCTAAACTATAACCGGGTCCTAATGAAGCAGAAATAGTAACTGCTCTCATTCTATCAAATCTATTCAATTCTTTAGGGGCAGCTGTTTCTCTTGTCGTTATAAGATTGTTTAGTGGTATCAATTCGTCCTTAGTATTTCTTACATATATGTTTTCCAAATCATTAGGAGTAACTCGGTCCTGGTTTCTAGCTTGTAAAACTACATTATATTGTACTCCGCGATCATTAAATGTGGTAACAAATCGTGATCCCAACATGGTTTCCAATGTTCTTCCTATATTAGAAATAGATACTTCCATACTAGCAGATCTATCTCTATTTATATCTACTTTCAGCTCAGGTTTAGTTTCTTTATAATCTGCATCTATGCTAAGCAGTCCAGGATTTTCTTCTCTCGCTTTTTCAATGATAATTTTGCTCCAGTCCTTCAGTGTTTCATAACTNGGNCCTCCTATAACAAATTGAACTGGTGATTTTCTTCCGGGTTGNTTNAAACTAGGGGGATTTATAGCAAAAACATTTGCACCTGGTATTCCAAGTAATTTAGGAAAAAATTCTTTAACAATAGCTTGCTGACTTCTAAAACGTTCTTTCCAAGGTTTTAGAACTACAAAAGCTATAGCAAAATTTACAGGACTAGGCCTACTTAATCCAGGAGCTAAAACTCCAAAAAGAGTATCTATTTCGTTTGACCCATCAGGTCCTATCGTTGATAATNTGTCTTCGACTTCAAGTAAATAATCTCTGGTGTAATTTAAAGTAGCACCTTCTGGTGCCATCAGAACCACTAGAAATACCCCTCTATCTTCTGTAGGAGCAAATTCTTTAGGGACTTTTTCATAAAAACTATATGCAATAGCTGAAAAAGCTATNGCCACNGAAAAAATAATAATTGGAAAAGATAGTGATTTATTCAACATCCATCCATANCCATTATTAATGGAAGAGAAGATCTTTTCTGAGAACCTAAAAATTAAATTATTTGATTTTTTTTCCTTAAGAATTTTTGAACACATCATGGGAGTTAAAGTTAAAGCTACTATGCTTGAGAAGAATACAGCGCCTGCTATGGATATACCAAATTCACTAAATAATCTTCCTGTATTGCCACCCATCATAGAAATTGGGANAAATACAGCTATAAGAGATAAGGTAGTAGCAATTACAGCAAATCCTATTTGACGAGAACCTCTGTAGGCAGCTAATAAAACAGGTTCACCATTTTCAACTCTTCTATGAATATTTTCTAATACTACTATTGCGTCATCTACTACTAATCCGACGGCAAGGACATAGGCTAAAAGAGTCAGAACATTTATAGAAAAACCAAAAATATTGAGTATTATGAATGATGCTATAAGAGATACTGGAATCGCAACAGCTGGGATAAGTGTAGCCCATAAAGATCTTAAAAAAATAAAAATTACTGCTATTACCAAACACATNGCAATACTTAAAGCCTTAAAAACTTCTTTTATAGATGCATCAACAAANCTAGATCTATCATAAGCTATAAAAAGCTCTACNTGCTCGGGAAGATTATTTTTTACATCTTCTAATTTAGATCTAAGTCCATTAGATATTTCTAATTCATTGGCCTTGGATTGTTTTATTACTCCTAANCCTATTGCTGGTTCCCCATTAGCCCTAACTTCATATCTTTCTTCCTCAGTACCTAATTTAACTTCTGCTACGTCATTTAGCCTTATTAGATAGTCAGATCTTTGATCAATAACTATTTCCCTAAATTGTTTTTCTGTAACTAAACCTGAATCAGTTCTTACGGCAAATTCTCTTCTGTCAGACTCTACTCGACCTGATGGTAATTCAAGATTTTGTTTTTTTAGAGCATCTTCAATATCGTTTACAGTAATTCCTAAAGCTGCCATAGACCTTCTATTTAACCATATTCTCATGGCTGGTTTTCTTTCTCCACCTATCATGACTTTTGCTACACCTGGAACTACCGAAAAGATATCTACTAAATATCTGTCGGCATAATCACTAAGTTGTATGGCATTCCACTCTTTACTTCTCATTCCAATCCATATAAAAGGGCTCGCATCGGCCTCTGTTTTCATTACTATAGGCGTTTCTGAATCTAAAGGAAGATTTCCAATGTTTGCAGCCACCTTGTCTCTAACATCACTTGCGGCATCATCTATATTTCTAGAAACTANAAATTCTATAGTTACTTCAGATCTTTCTTCTCTACTCTTAGATGTAATTTGCTTAACGCCCTCGATTCCACTAACAGATTCTTCTATTATTTGTGTAACCTGACTCTCAATAATTGTTGCAGGAGCACCTTTGTANAGAGTTACAACAGAAACAATCGGAGCGTCAATATCTGGATATTCTCTAATAGCCAGGTCTTGCATGGAAGCCAAACCAAATATTATCAATATTAGACTTATTACGGCTGCAAATACTGGTCTTTTTATAGAAATGTCCGATAGTATGAGAGATTTTTGGTTAAGCTGGTTTTTTTCTGACATATGGAATACCTANTATATTAATTTTTTTTNTGATTATTTTTCTTTGTTTCTAATAATTACTTTNGTTCCATCTCTAACTTTTTGGATGCCACCAACTATTACAATAGATGTTTTTTCTAATCCATTTGTGACTTCTACTTCTCCAAGNAGTCTTTCACCAAGCTTAACAGGTTTTGCTTTAGCTGTGTCCTCTTCTATTGCATAAACTGTTCTTTGGGTGCCATCCGTGATTATTGCTTCTTCAGGAACAATTATAGCCTCTTCCCGNNTAAAAATAGGAAGTTTTACAATCATAAACATTCCTGGTTTAAGTCTGTTATCTGGGTTGTCTATTTGTGCTCTTACTGTTATAGATCTAGATTCTTTATTTACTCTACTATTGATTGATTTTATTTTGCCAGTAAATAATTCTTCTCCCCAGGCTCTAGTATAAGTAGTAATAGTAGTTCCAGCATTAAGAGTAGAAATNGCTGATTCTGGNACCTCAAAATCCAGCTCAATAGGATTTGTTGCATCTAGTGTGGTAGCNATCTCCCCAGGCTCTAAATATTCTCCTACACTAATATTTTTNAGACCAACTATNCCATTAAAAGGGGCTTTAATTATTTTTTTNTTTAAATTCGCNATAGCAATCTCTTCATTAGCTAATAAAGCAGTTATTTTATTTTTTAGATCTTCATATTTTGCTTTATGGCTTGCTAATTTTTCATTTTGTAAGGCTATATCAAGATTAGCCCTTGCGATTTCTTCATTAGCCAATAAGGCAGATATTTTGTTTTGGAGATCTTCATATTTTGC
>PAWH01000030.1 GCA_002714055.1 Candidatus Pelagibacterales bacterium
GAATTTAATTGATTGCTTAAGCTGCACGCTATATCTGACAATCTGAAATTACCCTTTTTTTAGTATTTGAGCTGCTTCTAGGGCAAAATATGTTAGAATACCATCTGCACCTGCACGTTTAAAACATGTTAAAGCCTCTATTATGGAGTTGTTTGATAAATAATTATTTTTAATTGCAGACATCAGCATAGAATATTCGCCGGAAACTTGATAAGCATATGTAGGTATTTTAAATGTAGATTTTATTCTGTAAAGTATATCAAGATATGGCATACCAGGTTTTACCATAATCATATCTGCTCCTTCTGATATATCTAAACTTACTTCTCTTAGAGCTTCATCAGAGTTAGCATAGTCCATTTGATAGCTTTTTTTAGATTTTTTGCTTAAATTTATTTCGGAGCCAATAGCATTTCTAAAAGGCCCGTAGAAATTAGATGCATATTTAACTGCATAAGACATTATCTGAGTATTATGAAAGCCGTTTTTATCTAACTCTGTTCTTATATGATTAACTCTTCCATCCATCATATCACTCGGCGCAATTATGTCTGCTCCAGATTTAGCTTGATTTATTGCTTGTTTTCCTAGCATATCTAGAGTTTCATCATTTAATATTTCATTATTTTTCATGATGCCATCGTGTCCATGACTCGTATAAGGATCTAATGCAACGTCTGTTATTATTCCCACCGAATTATAATTTTTTTTAATTAACTTTATGGCTTCGCAAATTAAATTGTTTTCATTTAGNGCTTCAGATCCTAACTCATCTTTAACACTGGGATTTATTTCTGGAAATAGCGCAATAGCTGGAATGTCATAATTTTGTGATTCTCCTATGACGTCAACAATTTCGTTAAGAGGGATTCTGAATATACCAGGCATTGAATCTATGGAAGATTTTTTATTTTTGTCGGTAATAAATATTGGCCATATTAAATCATCAGTAGATAATTTATTTTCTTGAATCAGTCTTCTGCTCCAATTATTTAATCTATTCCGTCTCATTCTTGTAGATGGAAAGGAAGGATTACCATTAGGTATATTATTCTTACCCATAAAATATTTTCCTAATAAATTTAAACATTATAATATAATAGTATATATTTACAAAATTCTTGTATCTTATTAAGCATTTAAGTCAAGTTAATACAGGTGTCTTAGTAGATTGTTTAGGAGTGTAGTATGGATTTTTCCTTAAGTAATGATCAATTAGCGTTTAAAAGTATGGTTCANTCATTTGTAACTAATAAGTGGACTCCATTTGCNAGTAAATGGGATGTAGAGAAGACTTTACCTGTANATGCACTAAAAGAAGCAGCTGATCTTGGGTTAGCAGGTATATATATTGATGATAAATTAGGTGGGACAGGATTAGGTCGGCTAGATGCTGCATTAATTTTTGAGGAGTTATCAACTGCATGTCCANCTACCGCAGCTTTCTTATCTATTCATAATATGNCAGCATGGATGATATCTAAATANGGTACAAAATATCAACATGAGACTATATTATCAAAACTTATNTCAATGGACTTTATTGCATCATATTGTTTGACGGAACCCNGTTCTGGCTCTGACTCAAGCTCTCTTACCACTAGTGCAAAGAAAGAGGGTGATTNTTATATTGTAAATGGGACTAAATCATTTATTTCAGGAGCCTCATTATCAGATATATATTTAACAATGGTTAGAACAGGAGACAAAGGGTCTAGTGGCATATCCTGCCTTATTATTGAGAAAGGATCAGANGGATTATCGTTTGGTAAATTAGAAAACAAAATGGGCTGGAANTCTCAACCTACAGCTCAGGTAATTTNTGAAAATTGTAAGGTTCCAATTAAAAATTTAGTTGGNAANGAAGGAGACGGTTTTAAAATTGCCATGCAAGGCCTTGATGGAGGCAGNATAAATATTGCTTCTTGTTCCTTGGGNGCTGCGAGAGCATGTTTGGAAAAATCNTTAAATTATGTCACAGAACGAAAACAATTTGGTAAAAAATTATCTGATTTTCAATCAATACAGTTTAAGTTAGCTGATATGTCTACTCATTTAGAGGCAGCTAGATTGATGGTATTAAAAGCTGCTTCAGAGTTAGATAATCATGAACAAGATACGACAAAATCTTGTGCAATGGCAAAACGTTTTGCTACAGATATTGGATTTGAAATTTGTAATCAAGCTCTTCAATTGCATGGTGGTTATGGATATCTNACTGAATATCAGATTGAGCGTTATGTCAGAGATTTACGAGTACATCAAATTTTAGAAGGTACTAATGAAATAATGCGTATTATTATTTCTAGAAAATTATTGGAGAATAANAAGTAGAAATGTCACTAAATTATTCTAAAAAAGGNAATGCAGCTNTTATAACATTAAATAGGCCTGAGTATTTAAATACTCTNACTTTTGACATGGTTGAACAAATTGANTCAATTTTAAGGTCGATTATAAAGAATGATAGTATTCATTTAGTAATTTTTAATAGTGANGGTGACAGAGCTTTTTGCGCTGGTGGAGATGTCAAAAGATTTTATGAAGAAAAGTTTACAGATTCTAACAAACTTAGAAAGGAGTTTTTCTACAATGAATATAGGATGAATTATATAATAAAAACTTATAAAAAGCCTATAATATCATTGGTAAATGGTATTTGTATGGGCGGTGGTGTAGGTATTGCAATGCATGGAACTGTTATCGTAGTTTCTGAAAATGTAACATTTGCAATGCCAGAGACAGCTATAGGTTTGTTTCCAGATGTAGGAGCAGGTAAAATTTTATCAAGCCTAAAAGATGATGTAGGAACTTATTTAGCATTAACAGGCAAGAGGATAGAAAGTGCAGATTTGTTGAGTCTTTCCTTGGCTCATTACTGCTGTAAAAAAGATAGTTTTTGTGACATTGAAGAACGATTAAGTTCTTCTAAAAATATACTTGAAATAAACGAAAATATTAAAAGTTTTGCGACGAAGTTAGACTCAAAGTTATTTCCTTCTTTGAACAAAGAAATATCAGATTGTTTTAAATTTGATACAGTTGAAGAAATCGTTTTACAACTAGAAAAAAGAAAATCTAGTTGGGCTATTGAAGCTCTTCAATCTTTNANAAAGATGTCTCCAACAAGTCTAAAAGTAACTTTACAACAATTAAGGTATGCAAAAAATATGACATTTGAAGAGGATTTAATTATGGAATATAGGNTATCTCAAGGGTGTATGGCTNGACACGACTTTTATGAAGGAGTCAGAGCTGTACTTGTAGATAAGGATCGTAATCCTAAATGGAAACCTGANAGGCTTGAAGATGTAGATAATAATATAGTTATGTCACACTTTGAATCTTTGGGTAATAATGATTTAAAATTTAATTAATATAGGAAATTGAAATGAAAATAGCATTTATAGGTCTAGGGAATATGGGTAGTGGAATGGCATCTAATCTAGTTAAAGCTGCTCATGAGGTTCATATATACGATATAAATCCACAAATTATTAAACATCTCAGTGATAAAGGCTTTGTTATTCATAAAAATNTAGATACTGCTGTAAAGGATGCTGATGCTGTTGTTACTATGTTACCAGAGGGAGAGCATGTTAGGGAAGTATATCTAAGTAAAAACGGAGTAATAAATAATGTAAAAGAAAATACTATTTTAATTGATTGCTCAACTATAGATATTGAAAGTATTAAAGAAGTAGGTAAAGAGGCAATTATAAATAAGCTTTCTATTATAGATGCTCCGGTATCTGGAGGCATAGTGGGTGCTAAAAAGGGTACTTTAACTTTTATGGTTGGAGGGACTAATGAGAGTTTTAATCTTTCATTACCAATACTTGAAAATATGGGGCATAAAGTGGTTCATGCGGGGGATTTAGGAGCAGGGCAGGCCGCTAAGATTTGTAATAATATGATCCTTGGAATATCAATGATAGCGTTAAGTGAATCCTTCACAATGGCAAAGAAATTAGGATTAGATCAAAAAAAATTATTTGAAATAAGTTCTAAAGCTTCTGGAATGTCTTGGGCGATGTTAAATCATCTTCCTGTGGCAGGCATTATTGAAACAGCAGCTGCGAATGTAAATTTTAAACCGGGTTTTTCAGCAAGTATGATGGTTAAAGATTTATCTTTGGCACAGTCAGCTGCCTCATCTGTTAACTTGAATACACCAATTGGATCATTAGCACTTAAAATGTATAAAGAGTTTGTAAATAATGGTAGAGGAAATCTAGACTATTCGGCAATTATAAAAATGATAGATAATTCTGTTTGATTTTTAAAAGGCTGCTATGCCAGTCTGAGATCTACCGAGNATTAGTGCGTGTATATCATGTGTGCCTTCATAAGTATTAACGGCTTCGAGATTCATAACATGCCGTATTACATGATATTCATCACTAACACCATTAGCTCCGTGAATATCTCTTGAAACGCGAGCAATATCTAATGCTTTTCCTGTATTATTACGTTTAATTAAAGATACCATCTCTGGNGTACACTTATTTTCATCTCTTAATCTGCCAACTCTAATATTGGCTTGTAATGCCAATGCNATTTCTGTTTGCATATCAACTAATTTTTTTTGAATTAGTTGATTNGAAGCTAATGGTTTNCCAAANTGTTTTCTATCCAATGCATATTTTCTAGCAGCGTGCCAACAAAACTCTGCTGANCCAATGGAGCCCCAAGCAATACCATATCTAGCAGAATCAAGACATGAGAAAGGGCCTTTGAAAGATCGTACTTCTGGTAAGACGTTTTCTTTAGGCACAAAAACATCCGTTAAATGTATCATTCCTGTAACAGAGGCTCTTAATGAAAACTTTCCTTTTATAACTGGAGTTTCTAGTCCTTTGAAATCCCGCTCAACAATAAATCCTCTTAAANTATNGTCTTCATCTTTTGCCCAAANAATTAATATATCAGCTATAGGAGAATTAGTAATCCAATTCTTAGATCCATTTAGTATATANCCCCCTTTAGTATTTTTAGCCTTTGTTTCCATGCTTCCTGGATCGGAGCCATGATTGGGNTCTGTTAAACCGAATGCACCTATCATTTTTCCTGAAGCTAGTTTAGGTAAAAATTTGTTTTTTTGTATTTCCGATCCGAATTTATATATGGGATGCATNACCAAACTGGATTGTACACTAAAACATGATCTATAACTTGAATCAACACGTTCTATTTCTCTAGCAATCAAACCATAGGCTATATTNGAAACGCCTGGGCAACCATATCCTTGTATGGTGGGTCCTAATATTCCCAGTTCTCCCATTTCAGTAAATATTGATTTATCAAAAGTCTCATTTCTATTACTTTCCANAATTCTATTCATTAATTTTTCTTGCGCATATGAATATACTGTATCCCTAACTAATTTTTCTTCATCATATAACTGATCTTCCATATTAAAAATATTATACCAACTTGATGAAGGTTCTTGTTGTTGCTCTTTAATGTTAATGACATTNTTTTTCTTATCCAGTGCCATTTTAATCCTCATAATTATTTTTTACTAGGGATATNCTATTTGCTATTTCTATCAATTCTCTCAGCCTTTTTTGATTAAGAGAACTTATACATAAGTAATAATCCATATCATTTATATTCTGTAATCTTAGAACAATATAATATTTAAACATTCCTAAGGGATACTTGCAATAAAGTTGCATAAATTCACCCTGCTTATTATATCCCAGTTTTGGGTGTTCACAAAAATGNTCTGGGGATATTGTAGCTTTAGCAATAGTATCATCTATATCTGGCAATGATGTTCTGGCCGTGTCAAAAATAGTTTCTAATAGTGGGCTGTCAGGACCTCTTANTACNCTTTCGATTGATGCTAGATGTTGAATTTCGTTGGTAAGTCTTTCATATAACCAGTTTTCTCTGTTACTGATTTTTTTTAAACTTTTATTTACTGTAATCCAAGAGTAATTGGAGAATGCTCCTCCTTTTGGAGATATTTTTATGATCCCAGAAATTCCTTCATTATAATCTAATATGAGCGGCCTTTCATGAAATTCATCCGAGTATTTAAATTCTTCGATATAACTTTCTGAATATCCATGTTGCATAAAAATCATATAAATTATTACAGCATAGATTATAGTTACGGCTTTTTTATTGATATAAAAAATTTTTATTCTCATACTAATTTACCTAAGGGGAAAATTTTACAGGAACGCCAGCAGGTTTTCCTAATAATGATCCTTCTTTCATAACCAATCTTCCATTTATTATAGTCATTATAGGCCAACCGGTAATTTTTTTGTTATGAAATGGTGTCCAACCACATTTTGACCTCATTATATCATTCGTAATTGTATATTTCTTATTCAAATCTATTATTGATATGTCTGCGTCATAGCCAAGTTTTATATGACCTTTATTATTCACCTTATAAATTTTTGCCGGATTGGAGCAAACTAATTCTACCAATCTGTGTAGACTTAATTTTCCTTTATTGACGTGGTCTAACATGATTGGAAGCATGGTTTGTACACCTGGCATTCCCGAAGGACAATCTGGATATGGATTATTTTTTTCTTCTAATGTATGAGGAGCATGATCAGATCCTATCACATCAACAANCCCATCCTTAATTCCTTTCCATAGGGCCTCTTGATGATTTATAGTTCTAATAGGAGGATTCATCTGTGCTAATGCGCCAAGTGTATTATAACAGTTAGGTGCGCTCAAAGTAAGGTGTTGAGGAGTAACTTCTACCGTAATTATCTTTTTTTGTTTTTTAAGTAATTCTATTTCTTCTGATGTGCTTACATGAAGTATATGTATAGGGCGTTTAATTTTTTTAACAATTTTTATTATTCTTTTAGTAGCATTNATTGCACAAGTTTCATCTCTCCATATAGGATGAAATGAATGATNCGAATCTTTTTNTATTAATTTTTTTCTATNTTGTAATCTATTTTCGTCTTCGGCNTGAATAGCTATACGTCTAAACCCTTTATTAAGTATTTTTGTCAGAGTTTCATCATCAGGAACTAGTAGATTCCCTGTAGANGATCCCATAAANATTTTTATTCCTGCACAGCCTTCCATGAGTTCCAGTTTATCTATTAGATTGATATTATTAGCCGTTGCTCCAGCAAAAAAGGCGTAATTAGTCCACATTCGATTTTTTGCTAGCNTAAGNTTTTCTTCTAATAATTCAGGGGTAGAAGTTGGAGGNGAAGTATTTGGCATTTCAAATATACTAGTTACTCCTCCTAAGGCAGCAGATTTACTTCCNGTCTCTAGGTCTTCCTTATGAACTGAACCTGGTTCTCTAAAATGTACTTGGCTATCTATTACTCCAGGTATGATNGTTAAATTTTTTGCATCAATCACTGTTTTACAAGAGTAATCATTTTTTGTTGTGATTAAGCTAATTATGTTATCTTTTATACCAATATTTAATTTTTGTTTTCTATTCTCAGGGAGTACTACTTCACCATTTTTTATAAAAATATCATACACTTNANTGTTTTTCCCTTCTAAATANATAAACTAAAAATAATGGTTTTTAACACAAGTAATTGCTAGTGGTCATTANATAAAATTATCTATATTTTTATTCAATATAAAGGATCTCACTAGACTCNACTTTTTCNTTTATAAATTGAAGTCTTTTTTCNGGATTNCTTCCCATTATATNATTAACTAATTCCGATGTTGTTTCTATATTATTATTTGGCAATTTCACACTAATAAGCGTTCGGTTTGCTTTATCCATAGTAGTATCTTTTAATTGCTTTGCAGGCATTTCTCCAAGACCTTTAAACCTACTTATCTCAATTTTTTTATTTTTGTTAAACAACTTATTTATTAATGTATCCCGATGTTTTTCATCTTTTGCATATTGTGTTTTACCTTTTTGAGAAATTCTAAATAAAGGAGGTTGTGCTAAAAAAAGTTTTCCTTGAACCACTATTTCTAACATTTCTTTAAAAAAGAAAGTTAATAAAAGTGAAGTAATATGTGCTCCATCGACGTCTGCATCCGTCATTATAATAATTCTATCATAGCGTAATTTGNTAATATCAAGGTTTTCTTTTGTTCCACATCCTAAAGCTCTTTTTAAATCATTTAATTCNTTATTTTGTTCACTTTTTTCACTAGTAGANGATGCTACGTTTAGAATTTTTCCCCTAAGTGCTAAAATAGCCTGAGTATCTCTATCTCTTGCTTGTTTTGCAGATCCTCCCGCAGAATCTCCTTCTACTATAAATAATTCTGTGTTTTTAGGTCCTGTATGTGAGCAATCNACTAGTTTTCCAGGAAGATTAATAAGTTTTTTGTTTGCATTTTTATATAAATCTTTTTCATTTTTTCTTCGAACTCTCTCTTCTAATTTATAAATTGCATGTTGTAGTAAACTAAATGCTATATCNCTGTTATTATTNAGCCATAGTTCAAAATGATCTTTNATGCTATTTTCTATAACTTTTTGNGCNTTTGGTTCATTNAATTTNTCTTTNGTTTGTCCTTGAAATTGAGGTGCTTTTAAGAATACTGATATTATNCCAAAGGAGTTAGCCATTAAGTCTTCTGTGGAAANTTTTAAGGATTTTTTTACNTTGTTTAATTCCCCAAATGATCTNAAAGCCTTGGTTAGTGCTAGCTTGAAACCATTTTCATGACTTCCACCATTTGGAGTAGGGATAGTATTACAATAACTAGTAAATAATTGGTCTACTTGTGCTGGCCAGCATATTGCCCATTCTATAAATTCCTCTTTATTTTCTAGCTTTGCAGAACCATTAAAAGTTTTTTTAATAAATAAAGGTTTGTTANTTAATTTGTTATTTAAAAAATCTTTTATTCCATTCGGAAAATAGTAAATTTTCTTATCTTTATAATATTCATTATTCTTCTCTAGGAAATTTATTTCCAATTCAATAGTAACCCCTTTAAATAAATATGCCTTAGATTCAGCCATATTAGAGAGCATTCTAGGATCAAATTCTGTTCCATCTTTAAAAATCTTACTATCTGGCTGAAAAACTATTTGTGTTCCTGAATTTTTATTTTTTTCAATCTTTTTAACTTTATATTGAGGAACTCCTCTTGAAAATTCCTGCCTCCATGTAAATCCTTCTCTATAAACATCAACTACTAAATTGCTAGAAAGAGCATTGACTACGGAAAGTCCTACACCATGCAGTCCACCTGATGTTTTATAAATATTAGAATTAAATTTACCTCCCGAATGCAAAGTAGTGCATATTACCTCTAATGTAGATATTTTAGGACGTTTTGGGTGATTTGAAACAGGAATTCCTCTTCCATTATCTTTAATCAATAATTGATTNTTTTTTAATAGCTTTATTTCTATTTTAGTGGCATATCCGGCTACNGCTTCATCCATGGCATTATCAATAATTTCAGATGCTAAATGGTGAAGAGATTCTTTGTCTGTGCCTCCTATATACATGCCTGGTCTTTTTCTTACAGGCTCTAATCCCTCTAATAATTCTATATCTTTTGCTTCATAGTTATTAGCTTTATGNTCTGGAAGTATTTTAAAGTTTTTATTCATAGGTCAAACATAGTAATAGAGATTAAATACTTCAAGCAATATTTAGTTTTTAATAACTTAAAACATACTATATATAGTAAGAGCTGTATAATATATACAGNTCTACTCTAAAATTTAAAAGTCCGCTATTGCTACTATAACGTTAAACAGAATAATACATATCAAATTCAACTGGATGAGGAGTGTAATCTACTTTTTGCTGTTCTTCCTCTTTTAATTCAATATATCCGTCAATTTGACTATCAGTGAATACACCTCCTGCAGTAAGAAACTTTCTATCTGAATTTAATGCTTCTAAAGCTTCACTAAGACTAGCTGACACTTGNGGGATTTTAGATATTTCTTCATCTGATAGANTATAAAGATCTTTATCAAGCGGATCCCCTGGATTGACTTTGTTTTTAATTCCATCAATGCCTGCCATAATCATCGCTGAAAAAGCTAGATATGGATTTGCAGAAGGATCGGGAAATCTTACTTCCACACGTTTTGCGTTTTTNCTATTTCCATAAGGTATTCTACACGATGCTGATCTGTTTCTAGCTGAATAGACTAGTAATGTAGGGGCTTCAAAACCAGGNACTAATCTTTTGTATGAGTTGGTGCTGGCATTAGTAAAGGCATTAATTGCTTTAGCATGCTTAATTATGCCTCCAATGTAATGTAAACATTCCTTGCTAACACCTGCATATTCATTTCCTGCAAATATTGGAGTATTTCCTTTCCATATAGATTGATGGCAATGCATGCCAGATCCATTATCATCTACGATAGGCTTAGGCATAAATGTTGCGGTCTTTCCATATGAATGTGCCACCATATGCACACAATACTTGTAAATTTGCATCCAGTCAGCCGTTTGAACCAATGGACTGAATTTGAATCCTAGTTCGTTTTGTGAAGGAGCCACTTCATGGTGATGTTTTTCCATTGGAAGCCCCATTTCTGACATGGAAGTTACCATTTCTGCTCTCAGATCAGTCATAGAATCTACTGGAGGTACTGGAAAATATCCACCTTTAATTTGCGGTCTATGTCCTATATTTCCTCCATCAAAATCAGCGTCACTATTATATGGACCTTCTTCAGAATCTATTTGGTAACCAGTACTGTTTTGGCTAATATTCCATTTAACATCGTCAAAAACAAAAAATTCTGCTTCGGGACCAAAGTATGCAGTATCTCCTATACCAGATGACTTTACATATTGTTCAGCACGAAGTGCTGTNGATCTTGGATCTCTATCATAATTCTTACCTGTAGTTGGTTCTATTATATCGCAAAAAAGTATAAGATTAGGTTGGGCAGTAAATGGATCCAAAACAGCACTGTTTAAGTCTGGTTTTAAATTCATATCTGATTCATTTATTGCTTTCCAACCCGCTATTGAAGAACCATCAAACATGATGCCTTCTTCAAGTACTTTCTCGTCTACAGAACTAGATGTTTGTGCAGTGTGTTGCCATTTTCCTCTTGGATCAGTAAATCTAAAATCCACAAAAGCAACATCATTGTCAGAAATCATTTTCATAATTGATTTTNCATCTTTAGTCATCTTTAATAGCTCCCTCTATTGTTTTAACTTAATATATTTATATAGCGGCGTCTCCAGTTTCGCCAGTTCTAATTCTAGTGGTCTGATCTATATTTATTATAAAAATTTTTCCATCTCCAATACGTCCTGTATGAGCCGCTTTTTGAATAGCTTCCACCGTTTGTTCCAGTATATTATCTGCAACTATAACTTCTAGCTTAATTTTAGGCAAAAAGTCTACAACGTATTCAGCACCTCTGTATAACTCTGTATGTCCTTTTTGTCTTCCAAAACCTTTTGCCTCAGTTACAGTAATACCTTGTACACCAACTTCTTGAAGCGCATCTTTTACTTCGTCCAATTTAAAAGGCTTTATTATTGCTTCAATTTTTTTCATAGTAATTCTCCATAATATTGTATAAGTANTTATATCTTACATTATATGTATAGCATTATTCATGCCAATTTTAGAAACTNAGCAAATCATCTATTTTTATTTAGGAGATTAGCATAGTAGTTTTTAAATGTCGTAAAAATAATCATCAATTGCACAATATTTAATCAAGTTTATGTATTTATAAATTTTTTTGTATAATAAAATGATAAATTAGTTAGGATACAAAAAACTATTATGGCGGGTGTAGCTCAGTTGGTTAGAGCACCGGTTTGTGGTACCGGGGGTCGCGGGTTCAAATCTCGTCATTCGCCCCATAAAGTCTATTTAATTGTAATATTATGTCTTCAGAAATTTTGTAGGCTTTTGATTCTTTTATATCAGCATAGGCTAGTATACTCTTTGCTGTGGCTTTGCATGTATTTTCTACGAATAAGCCTTGATCAAAAGTTATGGATTTATTTCCAATATTACTAATAGATGTACCAATTTTTATTTTACTTGGGTAAAAAATTTGCTCTATATAATTAATATTAAAGTTTACTATTACAAAACTATATTTTTCAGATTCTAAATTTCTGATTATATTAACTCTTGCACTTTCAAAATATCTTGAAATAGATACATTGTTAACGTGATTATAACCATCTGTATC
>PAWH01000031.1 GCA_002714055.1 Candidatus Pelagibacterales bacterium
GTCTTCTTTCAATAAAAGACAAAAACGTATTTATTAATTGAATTAATCTGTACCAGATCTGTACCAAACTACTATTTTATAGAAATAGGTATAATTCTGTAATCAAAGGTGACATTGAGTTTTGCCCCATTAGTTAAATGGCATAACAAATAACTCGTAATTATTAGTTGTTGGTTTTATTCCAGCAGAGGCTAGAGCCATAATCCATGAGTGAAGACTGTTATTTGTGGACCTATTTGTAGACTGGAGATTTACAGAATACCATAAACCTTGTATATAAAGAGTTTAGAGAGGCAGTGCGACAGAGGGGCTGTCCGCCATTCAAGTTAATAAATAATTTTAGATGGAAAATTAATTGAAACGCCAAAGAAATATTAAAATTATAGCGACATTAGGTCCATCAACAGGCAATAAACAATCTATAAGGGAATTATTTGAAGCTGGTGCTGATGCATTTCGTTTAAACTTTTCACATGGAGATTGTAATGAACATCTTAATAACATAAAGCTTATTCGAGAGCTTGAAAATTCTACAGGCAAACATATTTCTATAATATCGGATCTACAAGGACCTAAAATTCGTATAGGAAAAATAAGTAAAGGATTTGCAGTATTAAAAAATGGCGAACAAGTCCGATTAGATAAAAATATAAATTTAGGAAATTCAAAGATATTACCACTACATCATAAAGAGATTTTTCCTTTAGTAAAAAAAGGTCATTATATTCTAATTGATGATGGACGGGTTAGACTTAAAGTAGATAAGGTCGGAAAAAATTTTATTGATAGTAGTATCATTATTGGAGGACGTATTACAAATAATAAGGGAGTAAACATCCCTAACTTAGCTCTTCCAATAAAGGCTTTAACAGATAAAGACATAGTAAATTTAAAGTTTTCCCTTAAAAATGAAGTGGATTGGATTGCACTTTCATTTGTGCAAAGACCCAAAGATGTTATAGAAGCTCATAAGTTAATTGCGGGTAGAGCAGGGCTAATGGTCAAAATTGAAAAACCTAGTGCCCTTCAAAAGATTAACAAGATTATTGATCTTGCTGATGCAGTTATGGTGGCAAGGGGAGATCTTGGTGTTGAACTTCCTATTGAAGATGTACCAGGTATACAAAAGAAGCTAATTAGGCTTGCTCGAAGAATGGGCAAACCAGTGGTAGTTGCAACTCAGATGTTGGAGAGTATGGTAAACTCACCAACACCAACTAGAGCAGAAGTATCAGATGTAGCTACAGCAGTATATGATGGCTCAGATGCAGTTATGTTGTCTGAAGAAACTTCAGTCGGAAAATTTCCTATTGATGCAGTTTCGGTTATGAATAGAGTTGCAGAAAAAGTAGAGGTAGATCCACTTTATCGATATATTATGGATGCAGAACACCCTAATCCCGACCCTACAACTTCTGATGCCATAACCGCTGCAGCTGGTCGGGTTGCTGATACAGTTTCAGCAAAATTAATAGCAACATATACCACTTCGGGATCCACTGCTCTAAGAGCCGCACGTGAACGTCCATCTGTACCAATTTTAGTGCTAACTCCTATAAAAAAAACGGCAAGAAGGCTAACTATTTCCTGGGGTCTACATTGTGTAGAAACGGAAGATGCTCATAGTATGCAAGATATGGTATCTCGAGCGTGCGATTTAGCACGTGCGGAAGGTTTAGTTAAAATAGGACAACGTATTATTATCACTGCCGGAGTACCTTTTGGGACTCCCGGAACGACAAATGTATTCAGAATTGCTAAAATTACTAAAACAGGTTTTTATAAATAATTCATTTGTAACATTTTTGTAGACTAAGTTGTAAACTGAAGATTTACAATAAGACATAAACCTTATATAAACGGCTTTGAGGAAAGGGATGATAGGGATGTATGTCTCTATAAATTTGAAGAAAAGCATTATGGAGTTAAAATTATGAAAAATGTCTGTTTAATCATGGGTGCTGGTGCTGGAATAGGTGGAAATGTTGCACTGCGATTTGCGAAAGAAGGATATCATGTTGGATTGTGTCGACGCAGTGATGAAGTAGGTCTTAACAAGATGGTGACTAATATAAGAGGAGCAGGGGGGTCAGCTTCTGGTTATATTCTTAATGCAGTTAAAGAGAACAGTATAGAAGAGATAATTTCTAAAATTGAGTCCGAAGAAGGAGCTATTGAAGTGGTAGTGTATAATTTGGGCGCACAGATAGGAGATAGAAGACTAGCTGATACAAGTTATAAAGCTTTTGAATTAGGTTGGCGCATGGCTACTTTTGGGTTATTTCGTCTTGCATCTGCCGTTTGTCCATTAATGGAAGAACGTGGAAAAGGTACAATCATAGTCACGTCAGCAACTGCAGCGGTAAGAGGAAATAGAGGACAACATTCTCATGCAGCAGCTATGGGAGGACGACGAATGTTATGTCAAAGTCTTAATGCCGAATTTGCATCTAAGGGAATTCATGTTGCTCATGTTATAATTGATGGAGTAGTCGATGCTCCAGACACAGTAGGAAAATTGCTTGGCACAGAGAAATTTCAAAAACTAAGAGAAACTAAAGGTATGAAGCATGATGGTCTTATACTTCCTGATAAAGTAGCTGAAACTTATTTTCATTTGTCTCAGCAACATAGATCAGCATGGAGTCATGAAATAGATATACGGGCTTTCTCAGATACTCCATGGTGGAATAATGAATCATTGGTGTTATAAATATTCTCCCTTTTTTTTACTAATAATCACACAAAATAAGAGATAAAAATCTACAACAGTTTAAACTATTTTGATTTAATATATTATATATAAATGCAATGCTATTAAGAATGATGAAATGAATATAATTGTTACAAAAAATCCGGGAATTAGTAAATAATAAGATTCATTATTTTTTTTCAACATACACTCTAGGTCTAATTTAAAATGTTATTATGATTTATAATTATGTAGAAAATATATATTTACTATTCATAAAATATTAAAAATTAATGGCATATTTGTAGAGGAAATTTTATTATATAAAAATGAAAAAAATCCTTAAATTATTTAAACTTAGTAGTTTTTTTATTTTAATTCTTATTCTTTTATCTAGGGCGTATGCTTTAGAAACAAAACATGTAGATATATGGAGTGATGGAACAAGAATGTCTGGTGATATATTCTTTCCGTTAGGTTTCGATATCAACGTTCCAAATCCTGCGATAATTATGACTCATGGTTGGGGAGGAAAAAGATCAGATTTAAATAGATATTTTGTCCCGAAATTTGTTAAAGCTGGTTTTATAGTTTTAACTTTTGACTATAGAGGTTGGGAAGATAGTGATAGTCGACTAGTAATTATAGGGGACCAACCTGAAATAGATCAGAATGGAGAAATTAATGTCCATGCAAAAGCTATTCGTGAAGTTGTTGACCCGATAGATCAAACTAGAGATATTTTTAGTGCATTAGACTTTTTGTGTGGAGAAGAAGGTGTTGATACAGAACGGATAGGTCTGTGGGGTACAAGTTATTCTGGGGGTCATGTAATATATGTTGCGGCTCAAGATGATCGGGTAGCTGCTATTTATAGTCAAGTTAGCTATCAAGGGAATGGAAGAAATATTAGAAAAAATTTTTATAGACAGAGAGCAATTGAAAAAGCAAGGGGCGTTATAGATCCTATCCCTCAAGGCATAGATATTATTCCAAAACTACTAGGTTCTCCTGATTTAGCTAAAATGTTAGGATATAGGCCTATTGATTGGGCATATAAAATTACCGTTCCTACATTAATTGTGGATGTTGAACAAGAAGAACTTTTTGACAGAAAAAAAAATGGGTTATCAGTATATAATATTATAAAGAATAATGCTGTTTCAAAATATCATACTTTTCCTGGAACTCACTATGATATTTATTCTCAATATTTCGAAGCAAGTACCAATTTGGCTGTACAATGGTTTGTTAAATACTTAAAATAGTGATATTTTTTACTAGGAATTTTAGTTTAGGATAAGTCAATTGCTTGATTATGGTAATCAAAGTTCTGAAATGCAGGAATATCTTGCACTAGGAGAAAGACGTGCAAAGCAATTAAATAACCGTGGACCAATTAAGTTCGATCATAATGGAAAATTAGACTCTAAAATATTAGAAGATTATACCAAGTTCGGTTTCTATATTTTCGAAAGCGTTTATAGTCCTGATGAACTCAAAGATATAGAGAATGATCTTTTTGATATTTTAGAGAGGCTTCCCAAAAATAAAAATGCTAAACTAGACAAAAAAGGTAGGCCTGCATTAGGATCTGATTGTAAGGCTAATACCTTGTTTTGGTCAAAACCATTGGGAGATCCATTTGGCGGTACAAAACTTGCAAATGGCCGATATCCTGTAAAAATGATAGAACCTCAACCTGCTCCTGATCATTCTGCAGAAGTAGTTTATTTAATTCTAGGATCTCTTCAGTTTTCAGAAGCATATCTTAGAGCTTATGCTCATCCCAAACTTTTAGCTGTAGCAGAGCAAATAAATGGGGAAGACTTTGTGCCTTTTACAGATGCTTTATTTATAAAAGAACCCGGAAAAGGGGCATCAATTTCTTGGCACCAGGATGGAGTAACACATTGGGATAATCCCAATTGGGATCAGTTTTGTCATGGATTTAATTTTATGGGTCAACTGTACGGGTCTACGGCCGCAAATGGAGTATGGATAGTTCCTGGGACTCATAAATTAGGAAAGGTTAATATTAAGGCTTTAGTTGATAAATCTGGTTCCGAAAGGCTTGAAGAGGCAGTCCCATTAATTTGTGAAGCAGGGGATGTTGCAATAACTAATAGACAGGTTTTACATGGATCATTTGCTAATACTAGTGATGACTGGCGTGTAACAATAAATTTTGGCTTTCATAAAAAATCCTCAGTGTTAAATGTTTTGGGCGGTGGAGTTCACAGTGCTGTAAAGGCGTATGATGAAGAACATATTAATACAAGGTCAAGACTTATCCCCTATGCTGTAGATGCTAGAAAAAAGAGGTTTCCTAATGAGAAGCCATTTTTATATAAACCGCTCATAAATTCTGAAAAAAAATATATTTGGGACAAAAATTCCAAGTTAGATATTAAAGATTATAATTTATTGGATATGAGTATTTAAAATCAATTGCTATTATTTATAATATTTTCTATTGAAGAGATTACTACTTTTATGGGAATTAATTTGGGTTCTGTTCCGCCCCAATTTTTAGAATCAATTATTTTTATATTATAAGATACAGGTGCATATTTAGATGGGTTATGCTTACTAAATAGAGAAATTAATGGGGATCCCCCAGCAGCAAGCATATGACCGGCTCCGGAGTCATTTGCTATTCCCAAAGTTAGTCTACTTGCTAAAGCTATTACTAAAATAGGGCCTTTAAGTCCACTATTGATGGTAAGGTTATCCCACTCTGGAAGTAGTGCTTCCGGGACTTGTTTTCTTATATATGGAACTAAATCTTTTTCCGAAGGGCCTAAAAAAAACACTGGTTTTCTATTTTTTTTAGTCTGTTCTGTAGCTATCTCTATAAAATTTTCAATTGGCCATATTTTTTGTTTATCTCCAGCTCCAGGAGCGATTCCTATATATTGTTGACCATTTGGAAGAAGCTTTTTAGCTAAATTCATATATTTTAAATCATATAGATTATGTATTTTATTATTATTAATTTGTTTTAGAGGATATTCATCTATTAAAAGTGAAATAAACAAATTTAATTTTTCATTAAGTGATCTGGTAACTTTATGATCTTTTTTAGGTTTAAGATCAGAAAAAAACCAATTAGCAGTAGAAGAAAGAAATATTCTATGCCTAATTTTTTTTATTATTATCGTTGGTATAACAACAGTTTGAGTGTCTATAATTAAATCAAAATTTTCGTCTTTTAATGGGTTAAATAGAACTAGTTCTTTTAAAGGATTTCTTCCTATTCTTACATCTTCCCTGATTAGATCTAGAAGAGAAGATATTAAAGGTTTTAAAGATCTAGAGTACTCTGTAGGTCCTTTCCCTGCCATCCAGGTAATATGAGATTTTGGAAATTTATTTCTTAAATTTTGAATGAAATTTATTTTGTAAAGACCATCTCCTACTGTCTCTCCTCCAGAATAAACTAATATTTTATTAATATTTTTAATCAAAAATCTTCATTCTATAAATGTTAATTTATAATAATATAATGTATAATAAACTAATATTATACATTAGAAGCATATATTTTTTTATAAGGATTTTAAATGAATCAACATTTTGTTATACCTGTTTCTCCTGGAGAGTTAATAGATAAAATTACTATTTTAGAGATAAAAAGGGAGTTTATAAAAGATTCTACTAAACTTAAAAATGTAAAATTAGAATACAAACTATTAACTAAAATTTTAAAAGATAGAATAATTGATTCGACCAATCTTCAAATACTGAAACAACAGTTAAAAGAAATTAATATGGAACTATGGCATATAGAAGACAAAATTCGTGAATTAGAAAAAAACAAGCTATTTAAGACTGAATTTATAACTTTAGCTAGGTCTGTATATTTTACTAATGATAAGAGATCTAAAATTAAAAAGAAAATTAACGAGTTGCTCAATTCTGATATAATGGAAGAAAAGTCATACTCAAATTATTGAATGCATTTTCGTAAAGTTTGTGAGTCTACATTTGATCCTGATAACACGATAATAATAGTTTTATCTTTATATATTATCTTTTCCTCAATTAAAGCAGCCAGAGCGACTGCTCCCCCGGGTTCTAAAACTAAGCCTAAGTTAAATAACGCATAATTCATAGCTTTTAATACTTCTTTGTCGTTTACAACTAAACCTTTATTAATTAATTTTTTATTTATAGAAAAAGTAATTTTTCCAGGCTCTTTAGCTAGGAGAGAATCACATATAGAATTATATTTTATTTTATTTTTTAGTCTTATTCCTTTTTCTAAAGACTTCGCGTAGTCTGAATAACCTTCAGGTTCTACAGAGTAAATCTTAGAATTTTTATAACTATTCTTTATATAACTAGCTATCCCCGCTATTAACCCTCCGCCCCCTGTAGGAACTAGGATAATTTCAGGTTGAAGTTTCAATTTAGTAATTTGCTGGACTATTTCGACTCCTATTGATCCTTGTCCTGTAATCACAAAAGGGTCGTCATAAGGAGGTATAATTTTTAATTTATGCTTTTTTGCAACTTCTTTTCCTATTGCTTCTCTATTCTCCTTTTCTCTATCATAAAAGATAATTTTTGCACCTCTTCTTAGTGTTCCTCTTATTTTGTTCTTAGGAGCATCTTTTGGCATTATTATTGTAGATTTTGTATTAAATATATTAGCTGCTTCAGCTACTGCTTGAGCATGATTTCCTGATGACCATGTTAGGACACCGTTTTTAAGATATTTTTTTTGCATATTATGTAAGTGATTATAGGCTCCTCTAATTTTAAAAGACCCTGTACGTTGAAGAGATTCAGCCTTTAAAAATATTTTAGCATTCATTTTTTTACTTAAATGTTCATCAAATATTAGAGGAGTTTGAAGTATAACTTTAGATAAAATTTTGTGTGCTCTTAAGAACGAAATATTATTCATCTTTTTAAGACCCTTGTTCTAGTAGTTGTAGGATATTTTTTTGTTTTTCTGCTTCTCTATCTTGTAAAACTTTTTGGTAAACGACATAGTTTTCAAGAATTCTTTGTACATAGTTTCTGGTTTCCTTAAAGGGTATTTTTTCGATCCAATCTATCGTATCTATATCTTCATCATTAGGATTGCCATATGTTTTTATCCATCTAGTTACTCTTGTAGGGCCAGCATTATAGCTAGCTAAAGCTAGTACTAAGGATCCATTAAATTGTTCTAATAAATAATAAAGGTATGTGCTAGCAATTTTAATATTATAATTAGGATCTTTTGCTAACAGTTTTTTATTGTAATTAATACCAATTTTTTTAGAGACTGATTTTGCTGTTTTTGGCATCACTTGGAGTATGCCTATTGCTCCCATTCTGCTTTTTGCGATGCTGAAAAACTCACTTTCTTGTTTAGCCATAGAGATCAATAATGATTGATCGATATTTTGTTTAGCGTTATTAAAATTTATTTTACTATCATAAGGAAAAGGAAATAAGTATTTTTGAAAAGAGGGATCATATTTTATTGCTTTTTTAGTACTGATTATAAATAGATCTGTCCTTTTTGCTTGTTTTAAGAGATGAAGTATTTTTTCTATGAATACTGTGTCAAAAGGTTTCTTTATTAGTCCATTTATGAATTTTCTACTGTATTTTTGTTTATTATCAACTGCTAGAAGTCTAAGAGCTTTTAATTTTGGGTCTTTTAAAATATTATGCTCTATATCAAATTTTGAATAGATTTTTTTACTAGTTCTCAAGTTTTCAGGAATCAGTTGATTAGAAAGCAATCCGTAATATGTGGAATTGAAATTCGCAGCTTTTTTAAAATACTCTAATGAACTAGAGTTACTTCCTAATGCCTTATCTGTTCTGCCAAGCCAATAGTTAGCTCTTGCCCTAGAGATTGGCATTTTAACTAATGATATCATTTTTAAAAAATGTATTTTTGCTTTTTCAGGGTCATTTAAAAATTGTAATGCTATCCATCCTGATAACCACTCTGCATTTGATGTATTGATTATAGACTTTTGACTATGAAATTTTAATAAATTATAAGCTTCAGAAGGATTATTTATTTCAATTAATTTTCTGACGTGCCAGTTGATTTCTATCCACCACCTATTAGGATTATTAATTTTATTACCATTTGAAAGATAATGTTTAAGCATTTGGAATGAAGATTCTCTTAAATTTGAAATACGTCTCCATCTTATTCTTTCATAAACTAGTCCTTCATCATTTTTTAAGTTTATAGGTACTTTGGATACTGCTTCATCTACTCCATAACTACGCCTTGCAAGCTTTATTCTTGCAATAGCTAGTTTAGAATATTCTTCACTCACTCTTTTTAATTGTCTTTTTGAATGTTTCCAATCTTTATCCCAGATTAGATTATCTAATCTTTTAGCATGATCTAGTTGAGTGAGAGATGAAGAATAGTATTTAAGAATATACTTCTCATCGGAATGTTTAAATTTTCCATTTATCCAAGAATTCACAATTATATCTAAGTGCTTGTTTTTATGAGTTGACTCTAATTTTTTGTTTTTTAATAAATTATCGGATAATTTTATTTTTCCTAAATATGAGATAGGTGTATTTATATGTAACCAATTTTCATCATTATCTTCTGAATTACTATACCACTGAATTTTTTTTTCTATAGCTATCTTTATTTTTGATATAGATGGCCAAGTTTTATATTTAAGATAATATTGTTTTAGTTCCTTTAAATCTATATGTTCAGTATTATGAGTAAAATAAATCCAATCAGATAGGTCTTTTAGAGCTGAGGAGTAGTCACTATCGCCTATTTGTTTGTAACTTGAAGATCTTTTGCTACTAGAGGAATCTATTATTTTAGAGATATACTTGGTATTCTCTTCACTGAATATTGGGGTTTTTGCATAAATAGTCTGATGTTGGCTTATCAAGAACATCAATATTATAAAAGCCAACAAAAGATTTTCTTTTCTATTAAATAAAATATAACTAAACATTTTATGCAACTATAGCTAATCTATTTAGAAATAAAATATTTATTGAAATTAAATAAATGTTCTATTATTAACCAAAAGTAAATGAGGCTATTATGGATATAGATTATTCAGGATCATTTGTCGCTTTAATTACGCCATTTAAGGATCGAAAGATTGATGAAAAAAAATTTCAGGAATTGGTTGAATGGCAGATAAACCAGGGGACCAATGGATTAGTTCCATGTGGAACTACAGGAGAATCTCCTACCCTCAGTCATGAAGAACATGAAAGAGTGATAGATTTGACTTTGGAAGTGGCAAACGGAAGAGTACCAGTAATTGCTGGCACTGGGTCCAATTCTACTGAGGAAGCAATAAGACTAACTTCACATGCTGAAAAAGCTGGAGCTAATTCTGCATTAGTTGTTATGCCTTATTATAATAAACCTACTCAGGCAGGGATGTATTCTCATTTTAAGGCTATAAATGATTCAACTAATATTCCAATATTTATTTATAATATTCCTGGAAGATCAGTTGTGGATATGTCTATTGAAACGATGGTTGAACTTGCTAAGCTTCCAAATATTATAGGTGTAAAAGATGCGAGTAATGATCCAACAAGGCCTACTAATCTTAGGATAGCCCTTGATGGTTTGAAATTTACACAGTTTTCGGGGGAAGATCCTTCTCAACTTGGATTCATGGCAGCTGGTGGAGAAGGAATAATTTCTGTAACTGCTAATGTTGCCCCTCAATTAATGTCTAATTTTCATAGTGAGTGGAAAAACCAAAAAATAGAAGAAGCAAGAAATATTCAAGAAAGGCTTATGCCACTTCATAATGCTCTTTTTCTGGAAACCAGCCCTGCTCCTGTAAAATATGCTGCATCTCTAATGGATGTTTGTAGCTCGGAGGTAAGATTACCTTTAGTAGAACCATTACAGGAGACAAAAATTAAATTAAGAGATGCTTTAGAAAAGTTACAATTAATTGGTAAGCGGGCCTGATGGCATCAGCTATCTTGAATCGAAGAGCCAGGCGTGATTATGAAATAACAGATATAGTTGAAGCAGGGATAGAATTAACGGGATCAGAAGTAAAATCTTTGAGACTTGGAAAAGCTAGTATAGGTGATTCATATGCAGATCCAAGAGATGGAGAAATGTGGCTGATAAATTGTCATATTTCTGAATATTCTAATACACAAAAAGATGTGCAGCATCCTCCCCTAAGAGCAAGAAAATTATTACTTCATAAAAAACAAATTAATAAATTAGGTGGAAGTGTTAATAAACAAGGATTTACTTTAGTTGTTCTTAAAATGTATTTTAATAATAAAGGATATGTTAAAGTTGAAATTGGATTAGGAAAGGGTAAAAAATTATATGATAAAAGAGCTACAGAAAAAAGAAAAGATTGGGAAAGACAAAAACAGAGATTAATGAGAGAAAAGGTGTAAAGACTATTAGAAATATGTTCAAAAATATAATAAAACTTAATTTTCTATTTTTGTTTTTGTGTGTTTCTGTCTGGTCAAAAGATACATCTATATATGATGTATCCTTTGAAGACACAGATGGCAATAAAGTACATTTAAGTGAATTTTCTAACGATTTAATTTTGATAGTTAATACCGCTAGCGCATGTGGTTTTACTAAACAATATGGCGGGTTACAATTGCTTTGGGAAAAATATAGTGAACGAGGTCTAACAATATTAGCAGTTCCTTCAAATGACTTCCATCAAGAACCTGGTGATAATGAGGCAATTAAAGAATTTTGTGAGATAAACTATGGCATAACCTTTCCCATAATGGCTAAAGTCAATGTTAAGGGAAATAATAAACATCCTTTCTTCCTTTGGGTTGAAAATAATTATGGTAGTAAAAATTTACCCAAATGGAATTTTTTTAAGTATTTAGTGAACAAAAATGGTGAACTGATTAACGTTTATTCGAGCCGAATAAAACCTAGTTCTGATGAATTTAATAGAGTCATTGAAGAAAACTTATAAACTTAAGTCAATATTTTTAACTTTATATTTTCTATAACTTTGTGAAACATTGTTTCAGTTAAACGATTAGTTTGTGTATTGTATCTCGAGCAATGATAGCTGCTATAAATAGAAATTGTATTTGTAAGATTAAAGTTAGTGCCGTGTCCAAATTGGAATTCTGATATTTTTTTATTGAATATTTTTAAAATTTCGGAGTGAGCAATTTGTCCTAAAGCTAAAATTATTTTTAATTTACTCATGTTTTGTATTTCGCTTTCTAAGAATTTTCTACAGGTATTTCTTTCATCTATAGTTGGCTTATTTTGTGGAGGTACGCACCTAACGGAATTAGTGATTCTACAATTTACCAATTTTAAACTGTCATTTCTGTTTTCTAAATACTTTCCATTTGCGAAAGAGTACTTAAGCAATGAAGAATACAAAAGCTTTCCAGCATAATCTCCAGTAAAAGGTCTGCCTGTTCGGTTTGCACCTTTTATTCCCGGAGCTAATCCAACTATTAGTAGTTTAGATTTTAAGCTTCCAAATGATTGTACTGGTGAATTAAACCAACTAGGTTCCAATTTTCTTAATTTTTTTCTATATAATTTTAATCTTGGGCATAGGATACAGTTTTTATCTGGTAGTTTCATTTTGTTTTACTCTGATTAATATTAATAAAATTAATGCACTTATCTTTATCTTGATGTTATCATAATTGATAGATGTAATTAAATTATAGGTTTTAAATATTTATGTATAATTTAACAAAAACAGAGGTCCTTATAGGAATAGGTTCTAATTTAAGAGGGCATATGTCTAATCCAAAAAATAATTTAAAAATAGTATTTAAGTATTTGCTTAGAAACGGATTAAGGGTAGTAAAATTTTCTAAAATATATATAAATAGACCTCACCCTGGTGGTTTAGGACCTCTCTTTTGTAATAGCGTGGTATTAATTAAAACAGATATGTGTGCATTAGATATTCTGAAACGTTTAAAGAAAATTGAAAATATATTTGGGAGAAGAAGTTTAGTTAAAAATTCCCCTAGGGTGATGGATTTAGATATAATAGACTGTAGAGGAGAGGTAATTAAATTAGAAAAGAAGTTAATTTTACCACACCCTGAGATTTATAATAGAGATTTTGTATTATATCCAATTTTTGACTTGAATCCGGTTTGGAAAGATCCTAATAGCTATAGAAATATAAAAGATCTGTTAGTAAAGTATTCTAGAAAAAATTTAAATAAAATGAAAACGAATTCAATTTCCTATTTGCATGTATAGATTTTTCGTTTTATAAGCTAGTAATTAATTTTAATTGAGGAAAAATAATATGGCTAGAATTACTGTAGAGGATTGTATAGAGAAAATAAATAATCGCTTCGATCTGGTTGTTTTTGCTGTTCAAAGAGGAAGAGAAATTTCTGCGGGTGATCAAATAACTGTTGAAAGGGATAATGATAAAAATACAGTTGTTTCATTGAGAGAAATTGCTGAATCAACTGTAGATGTTAAAGAATTAAAAGAAAACTTGATTCTTTCAATGCAAAAGCAGATTGTAGAAGAAGAAAACGAAAATGAAGATGAAACTGAGGAAGTTATTTCCGATTCAGGTNAAAATATTATTAATGATATAGAAAAAAATACTGATAAATTTGGGATGCAAGTTCAAGAAAAATATGAAGATATATAAAGGATGGGTATTATGAGATGGAGTTACATAAGGTAAATCCCAATAGGACAGTTGCGGATGGAATATTTGACCATCATTCGTTGATAAGTAAAGTAAAAAGTTATGATCCCCGTTTAAATAAAAAAATTTTGCTAAGCGCCTTTGAGTTTTCTAAATCACGTCATCAAACACAATTAAGAGAATCGGGAGAACCTTATTTCTTTCATCCTTTAGCAGTGGCAAGAATACTCACAGAATATAAGCTTGATTGGATGAGTATAGCGACAGCTTTGTTGCATGATACAGTTGAAGACGAAGTTGCNACGAGAGCAGAGATAAGAAAATTATTTGGTGCNGAAATAGCTAGATTAGTTGATGGNGTTACTAAATTTTCCAAAATAGAAAGTACAAGTTTAGAAATCAGAGAGGCAGAAAACTTTAGGAAGTTTATATTGGCTATTTCTAGGGACATTAGGGTATTACTAGTCAAACTAGCTGATAGACTCCATAATATGAGGACTATAGAGTTTATTTCTTCAGAGGAACGNAGATCTAGAATNGCNANGGAAACTTTGGATATTTATGCTCCATTAGCACAAAGAATTGGTGTACAGAAAATTAGGGAAGAATTGGAGGATATTGCTTTTTCACAATTAAATCCGTCTGTAAGAAGTTCATTATCTAAAAGAATAGATTTTTTGAGAAAAGAAGACGGAAGATTAGTAAAAAGTATTATTAATGATTTAAATCTGAAACTTAAAAACGATAACAATATACTGGATATACAAGGAAGAGAAAAAACTATATATTCAATCTGGAAAAAAATGAATAAATCATCNATACCTTTCGAAAAAATTTCTGATATCTATGCTTTTAGAGTAATTTGTAGTGATACAGATACTTGTTATAATACCTTGGGCTCTATTCATCAGATATGGCCTATGATTCCAGGAAGATTTAAGGATTATATTTCTACTCCTAAATCAAATGGCTATTCTTCTTTACATACTACAGTTATAGGTCCAGTTGGTAGAGCTATAGAAGTACAGATTAAAACNCAAGAAATGCATGAAATCGCTGAATATGGAGTTGCTGCTCATTGGGATTATAAGGTTCAAGGAAGTAGTCCAGGGAAAAAAGATAAATCAAATTTAAAATGGTTTAAGGAGTTAAATGAGATACTAGGAAATTCTGCNGCTCCTGAGGATTTATTGGTAAATACGAAAATGGAGATGTACTCTGATCAAGTTTTTTGTTTTACGCCCAAAGGNGATGTTATATCTCTGCCAAAAGGGGCAACCCCTATAGATTTTGCTTTTGCTGTACATTCTAAGATAGGAGAAACTTGTGTAGGGGCTAAAATTAATGGAAGGTCAGCTCCTTTGCAAACTCTTTTATCTAATGGAAATCAAATTGAAATTCTTAGATCTAATGCCCAATCTCCTCAATCTTCTTGGCTTAATTATGTGGTAACGGGTAANGCGAGATCATATATTAANAACTATGTTCGTAAAAATGACAGAGAGGAATTTGCAAAATTAGGGCGTTCTATATTAGAAAATAGGTTTCTATCAAAAAATAAAAAATTTTATGATAAGCTCTTAGANCCTATATTGAAACGTCTGGCTTATAGGAGCAGAAGATCTTTATTTGTTGATATTGGTCAAGCGAAAATTACCAGTGAGGAAGTTATAAAATATATACTTCCAGACAAAAAGAAGCATAAAAAAATAGGTTCTAATAATTCACAAAAAACTAAAATATTACTAAAAGGATTAAAATCTGGAGTTGCTGTTCATATGGGAGAATGTTGTTTTCCGCTTAACGGTGAGAGAATAATAGGACTTATGACAGAAGATAGAGGAGTAACAGTTCATACATTNGATTGTTCTACTTTAGAAAGATTTGCNGAGCATCCTGANCTATGGGTAGATTTAGCTTGGGATGATATAAAAAGTAATAATAATTTTGGAAGGATAAATATTATACTTACTAATACCTCAGGGAGCCTAAATGTTTTAACAGAAACAGTGGCAAAATTTGGTGGCAATATCACGAATTTGATCATTAATAAAAGATCTGAAGATTTTTTTGAATTATCAATGGATATTGAAGTTATAGATATNAAACATTTAAATGAAATTATAACAGGACTCAGAGCGAGCATTAATGTTTTTGAAGTAANCCGTGTAAAAGATTCTTAATTCAAAGNATTNTTTTGTATAAGGATGAAAATATGTCTGAAATGGAAAAAAATGAAGTATTAAAAATTTATAANTCTGTNGGAGCTCTTTTAGAAGGTCATTTTATTTTGTCTTCTGGTTTGCACAGTAAAGTTTATCTTCAATCGGCATTAATATTTTCAGANCCAGTTATTGCTAAAGTAATATGTAAAAAGCTTGTTGAATTGATAAAAACAAAAATAAANGTAAATCAANTAGATATAATAATTTCTCCTGCTTTGGGAGGNATACTATTGGGTTANGAAATTTCTAGNCAACTATCTCTTCCTAATATTTTTGTTGAAAGNGTCAAGGGAGATTTTAGTATTAGAAGAGGCTTTCAAATTAAGCCTGGCAGCAAAATTTTAGTAGTTGAAGATGTCATAACAACTGGTAAATCTTCCCTAGAATGTTTTGATTGTGTTAGATCAAATGGAGGAGAGATTATTGCTGAGGCAACATTAATAAACAGAGGAGGAAATAAAATTGATTTAGGAGTTCCNCTTATTAGTTTGGCTACTTTGGATATTCCTAATTATCATNCNGATAATTTGCCTGACCATTTAAAAAATACTATTGCGGTTAANCCNGGAAGTAGACCCGGCTAAAAAAATGCTATTTAAGTCGAGACATAAAAAAAACTTTATNAATAAATNAATNAAATATATGTGGCCTAAGNNTGGATGGAAAAGAGCANTTAAATATTTGTCTTTAAGAGTAAAGCGTCTGCCAGGAAGTCCACATTCTATAGCTTTAGGTTTTTCCCTGGGAACAGCGGCTGCCATGACCCCATTCTATGGAGCACATTTTTTATTTGGGATGTTATTTGCATGGTTATTAGGAGGAAGTATTGCGGCTTCTATATTAGGAAACTTTATAGGTAATCCATGGACCTTTCCATTTATTTGTTTAATTAATTTTAAAGTAGGCTCTTTGCTTATTTCAAGTCATTCTTCAGGTTTAGTCAGTATTGAGTTAATAACAACTGAGCTTTCAGTTCTAGGTCAAATTATTAGTTCAATATTTATTGAAGGAAATTTTTATACGTCATTGGAAGCAGTTGCTAACTTGGAGCTAATTCCATTAATACTATTAGGTTCTTTTCCAATTTCAGTCTTAGCGGGTTTATTAAGTTACTTTTTAGTAAAAAATGTAATAACTAATTATCAAATAAAGAGAAAAAATATAATTAAAAATAAATTGAGAAAAAATAATGAATGAGTATATTCGCTTAGGCGTTAATATTGATCATGTAGCTACTATACGTAATGCAAGGGGATCTGTACATCCTGATCCAGTTAAAGCCGCAAAAATAGCTCAGTCTTCGGGTGCAGATGGAATTACCGCACATTTAAGAGAGGATAGAAGACATATATCAGATGGTGATATCAAGTTGTTAAAAGAGGAAGTTGATATACCCTTAAACCTAGAAATGGCACCTACACAAGAAATGCTTGATATTGCTTTAGAAGCACGTCCAGAGAGAGTATGTTTAGTTCCAGAAAAAAGATTGGAAATTACTACAGAGGGCGGATTAGATGTCGTAAATACTAAAAAAAATAAGTTGCGTCTATTGGAAAANATTATTGACTATGCTTATAAAANNAATATAGACGTTTCTTTATTTATAGATCCAGATATAAAGCAAATTAGGTCAGCGAAGANCATGGGAGTCAAAATTNTTGANTTGCATACTGGAAATTTTTGTTCATCAAAAAAGGAAAAGAAAATTGAAGAATTAGAAAAATTAAAAGTTGCTTCAGAATATGCTCATGGAGAAGGGATCGAAGTACATGCGGGTCATGGTATAAATTTTGATACTGTTGGAGATATATCTAAAATAAAATATATTACTGAACTAAATATAGGACATTTTCTTATAGGTGAGGCCATATTCTTAGGACTTAAAAAAACCATAATTAAAATGAGAAAAATGATAGATTTAGCAAAATGATTTTGGGGATTGGACAAGACGTTTGCGATGCAACTAGAATACGTTCCACTATAAATAGATTTGGAGCCCGTTTTACCCATAGAATATATACGCAAAATGAAAGAAATAAATGTGAGGCAAGAAGAAATAAAGTTGATTGTTATGCAAGACGGTTTGCTGCTAAAGAGGCATGTTCTAAGGCTTTAGGAGTAGGATTTAGAAAAGGAGTGTTTTTTAAAGATATAGAAGTTGTAAATATTTCTACTGGAAAACCAACCTTGAAATTATCTGGAGGGGCATTATTAAGACTTCAAAGTCTTTGTCCTAGTGGATTGAATCCGTCTATAGAATTAAGTATCACAGATGATAGAAGGCTCGCTTTTGCAATAGTTATAGTTTCAGGGATAGAAAAATCATTTAGTTAATAATATAAGATTTATAAGGACATATTATGAAAATATTGGGAATAATAATTTGTTTAATATTTGTATTAAATATTTTTCTTGAGTTTATCCCTGGCGCATCTTTTCTGGGAGACAGGAACACTAACATATTAGGTTTAATATTTGGGGCAGCTTTAATTAATATAAGAAAGACAATTGAGTTAATAAATAATAATTATAAAACTTTTCTAATAGCTGTGTGCATTGCTTTAGCAATAAGGTCATTTTTGTTTGAGCCCTTTAGCATACCTTCTGGTTCAATGAAACCTAATCTTTTAGAAGGGGATTACTTGTTTGTTTCTAAATATTCATATGGTTTTAGCAGACACTCTTTTCCTTTTGGTTTTCCTCCTTTTTCAGGCAGAATTTTTGAAAAATTACCTGAAAGGGGGGATGTAGCTGTATTCGCGTATACTAAAGATACCAGCATAGATTATATAAAAAGAATTGTTGGTCTTCCGGGAGACAGAGTGCAAGTTAAGCAAGGCATCTTATATATTAATGACGAAGAAGTCCCGCGTATAGCAAAAGGGGAATGGCGCTCTTGGAGTCTAAACAATAATACACATTTTACGTACAATGTGTTTAGGGAAACAATGTCAAATGGTGTCTCGTATGATGTTTTAGATTTTGGACCCGGCCAGCGATTAGATAATACTCTTGTTTTTACTGTTCCAAAAGAACATATCTTTGCCATGGGTGATAATCGAGATCAATCATCTGACAGTAGAATTCTTGAGAGTTTAGGGTTTATTCCTATTGAGAATCTTGTTGGACGTGCTGAAGTAATCTTTTATTCTCATGATAGATTGAAGCCTAGATTAGAAAGAATAGGTAAAGGGATATAGCTTGAATAAATTTAAATCTGAGATTAATAAGAAAATTCAAATTAACATAAATTATGAATTTAAATCTGATGATTTGCTTTTAATGGTATTTAAACATCCTAGTTTTATTTTAGACAATACAAATAATTATTTTGAGCGTTTGGAGTTTCTTGGGGATAGGGTTCTAGGATTAACTATAGCTCATTTTCTATTCAAAACATTTTATGACGAGTCTGAGGGCGATTTGGCTCAAAGAATTTCAGAGTTAGTTAGCAGAAAAATTTTATTAGAAATATCTAATAAATTAGATTTTAAACAGTACATGATATTATTAAATGGGGATAAATCTAGCAAGGTAATTAACGATACTATTTTATCAGATACTCTAGAAGCTTTAATAGGAGCCATATTTATTGATGGTGGTTTCTTAAAAGCAAAACATTTTATATTAAGCAACTGGAAGCAGATAGTCTTAAATTATAAAGCTCCACCGAGAGATCCAAAATCACTATTACAGGAATGGGCAATGGCTAATAGCTTAAGTATGCCTATATATAATAATTATGTAAAGAAAGGTCCAGATCACAGTCCAATATTTTCTGTAAGAGTCAAGGTAAAAAATCTAGGAAGTACTTCTGGTGAGGGGGCATCAAAAAAAATAGCAGAGATGGATGCTGCACTTAATTTATACAAAAAAATTAACATGAAGTTATTACAATGAATAAGATTGAATCTAAATTTGGCTATGTAAGTATCATTGGAGCTCCTAATGTAGGCAAATCAACTTTAGTCAATAGTTTGGTAGGGCAGAAAGTCTCCATAGTAACTAGAAAAGAACAGACTACTAGAAACAGAATAATAGGTATTTTTTCTGAAGGAGACTCTCAGATAGTGATGGTTGACACACCAGGAATATTTAAAGCCAAACGCAAACTAGATAGGGCTATGGTTCTATCCGCATGGAGTTCCTTAAAAGATGCAGATTTAATAGTACTTGTAGTAGAGGCAAACAAAGATATAAAAAAAAATGATATGGTGATCAAACATTTAAATGCAATGAAAGGGTTTAATAAAAACAAATTGATTTGTGTAATTAATAAAATAGATTTAATACAAAAACCTTCTTTGTTAAGTTTAACAAAAAATATTCAAACTTATATTGATTGCAAGCAGTATTTTTTTCTTTCTGCTTTAAAAAGAGATGGAATAAAAGACTTAAAAATATACCTATCTAATAATATTCCAAGAGGACAATGGCTTTATCCAGAAAATCAAATTTCTGATATCACATCTCGCTTAATGGGATCGGAGATAGTAAGAGAAAAGTTAATGAATATTTTGCATCAAGAATTACCTTATGAATTAGCAGTAGAAACTGAAGATTGGAATGAGCTAAANGATGGTTCGGTAAGGATTGATATATTGATATATGTTANTAAAAAAGGACAAAAAAAGATTTTAATTGGATCAGAGGGAAATAATATNAAAAAAGTTGGAATTATGGCACGTAAAGAACTAGAAATAATATTAGAAAAAAANGTCCATCTTTTTTTGTATGTAAAAGTTCAAAAGGATTGGGATAATAATCCTAANTATTATAGGACTTTAGGGCTCAAATATAATGTGTAAAAAATATGCAATGGAATGANAAAGGTATTGTTTTATCAGCTAAAAAACATGGTGAAAATGCTCTGATAATNAGGTTTTTAACTGAAAATNATGGNATCTATTCAGGAGTAGTTAGGTACGGAGTTTCAAAAAAAGTTAAGTTTATGTTTGAGCCTGGTAATTTATTATCAATATCATGGAAAGCAAGACTCCCAGAGCATATTGGGTCTTTNAAATGTGAAGTATTAGAACTATATTTAAATAATATAATTAATAAACCACTGCATNTAGCAGCTTTAAGTTCCCATTGTGCTTTAGAAGAACTNCTTTTACCAGAAAGAGAAAAGTGCAAAAGTATCTTCACTCAAAGTATTGAATTTATAAATATACTTNCTTTAAAAACCGATTNTTGGGCGCATGATTATATACGTTGGGAAATAAACTTTTTAAAAGAATTAGGCTTTGGATTAGATTTAACNAAATGTGCTGTGACTGGTCAGAAGCATGATTTATTATATGTTTCTCCAAAAACTGGGAGAGCTATTTCAAGAAACGCTGCAGGAAAATGGGCTAATAGATTATTCCCTCTTCCTTCCTTTATAATCAACAAAGATTGTGATATTGATCAGGCTGGAAATAAATTGTATGAAGGAATTAGGATATCAAGTTATTTTTTAAATAAATATGCCCAATTAATTGGTNTAGAATTGCCGAATGCTAGAAAAATACTTATAAAAANAATCAGNAAATAAAATTATACTAATATAGATTAAACTTTAAATAATTAACCTGAATAATATTTTTAAATATGTATAAGAAAAAATCAGAGAAAGAAAATATTAAAAATTTATCCTTTAGTGAAGCTCTAGGAGAAAGATACATAGCGTACGCTATGTCTACAATTGTTTCTAGATCTCTGCCAGATGTAAGAGATGGCTTAAAACCAGTACATAGAAGACTCTTGTTTGCTATGAGAGAGTTGAAGCTAAATCCAGAATCAGGTTTTAANAAATGTGCAAGAGTAGTGGGGGATGTAATAGGAAAATACCACCCCCATGGNGATCAAGCAGTATACGACTCCATGGTTCGTCTAGCACAAGACTTTTCAGTTAGATATCCACTGGTGGATGGACAAGGAAATTTTGGTAATATTGATGGAGATAATGCTGCAGCNATGCGTTACACAGAAGCAAGACTTACAAGNATTTCTGAACTTTTACTGAGAGATATAGAGAATGACACTGTGGATTTCATTTCTACATATGATGGAGAAGATAGTGAACCTACGGTTATGCCAGCTCTTTTTCCTAATTTGTTAGCAAATGGAGCAACAGGGATTGCTGTTGGCATGGCAACCAATATTCCCTCACATAATATACTAGAAATATTAAAAGCTGTNAGGCATTTAATTATAAATTCAAATGCTAGTATTAGCTCATTAGTAAGGTATATTAAAGGGCCAGATCTTGCTACTGGGGGTGTAATAGTTAGTAGTCAAGAAGACATTAAGAAAGCTTANAAATTTGGGAAAGGTTTCTTTAAATTACGAGCAAAATGGCATCAAGAAAAAAGAAGTCATGGTCAGTATATTATAGTATTGGATGATATTCCTTGGAGTGTCACCAAATCAAGAGTTCTTGATAGATTAATAGAGTTAATTTCAACAAAAAAAATTCCTCTGTTGTCTGATGTAAAAGATGAATCTACCGATATCATTCGTATTATTATATTTCCTAAAAATAGAGAAGTGGTAGCTNAAAAATTAATGGCGAGTCTTTTTAATTATTCAGATTTAGAAATAAGATTGAGTTTAAATATGAATATAGTTGATAAAAATCAAGTTCCTAGNGTGATGAATTTAAAAGAAGTCTTNCAGTCATTTATAGAGCACAGAAAAGAAGTAATAATTAGAGCNAGTAAAAAACGTTTGACTCAGATTAAGAATAGAAAAGAAATTTTAGAAGGCTACCTTGTCGTCTTTTCAAATCTTGATGAAGTTATAAAAATAATAAGGGAAGAAGATGATCCTAAAAGAAAAATCATGGAAAGATGGAAAGTTTCAGATTTGCAAGCGGAGTCAATATTAAATTTAAGACTCAGATTTCTTAGAAGGTTAGAAGAAGAATCTATCATGAAAGAAAAAAAAGATATTTTATCAGAAATCAAATCTCTTAATGAGCTAGTTTCTTCTAATAAAATATTATTTACTAAAATAGACTCTGATATGAAAGACTTACAAAATTATTTTTCAAAAATTAAGAATATTTCTAATAGAAGAACTATTATAGATTCTCAGGAAAAGGAAGAAAGCTTTTCTAAACAAGAATTTATTATAGAAGAAACTGTCACATTCATTTTATCTAAGAATAATTGGGTGAATCTTATTAAGGGGACTGTAGAAAAAAATAATTCTATTAAATATAAAGAAGGTGACAAGAAAAAATTTATTATTACGACCAAAAATACTGGTAAAATTATTATAGCAGCTAATAATGGGAAGGTTTATAATTTAGACTTATATAAATTATCCTTAGCTAAAAATTTTGGAGAACACATAAGAGTCTTCATAGATTTGCCTTCTGAGTATGATATTGTTTTTACTTCTTCATATTTTGCAAATAAAAAGGTTTTTCTTTTATCTAAAAAAGGAAAAGGTTTTATTGCTCCGTCTATGATGGATTTATTAACTCATACAAAAGTAGGTAAATCTATACTAGATTTATCAATAGGAGATGAACTTAAAATAATGAGGATTATAGAAGATGATCATGATCATTTAGCCTTATTGGGTACAAACAGGAAATTATTAGTTATTAAATTAAATGATTTACCTATACAAAAAAGAGGAAAAGGGGTAATTTTGCAGAAAGTTAAGAACGGATTTATTTCTGATTCAATTTCGTTCAATTTATCGCAAGGCATAGTCTGTAACACAAATAAGACTAAAAGAACTTTCAAAGAATTAAAGGCATGGGTAGGAAAAAGATCTCAAGTAGGGAAAATCGTACCAAAAGGATTTCCAAGGTCAAATATGTTTAACTCTTGATATTCTTAAAGGGGATACAAGTTGGACTTTTTAAATTTTTTAAAAACTAAAATTAATAAAATTAACCAATTTATAGGGGAACTCGTTTCTTGGCTAACGCTTATTATGGTTATAATAACTGCATTAGTTGTATTATTGCGTTATGGATTTAATGTAGGTTTTATATGGATGCAGGAGTCTGTAAGATTTATGTATGCTGCCGTATTTTTATTATGTGCGGGCTACACTTTTCTTGAAGATAAGCATGTAAGGGTAGATGTTTTTTACTTGCAAATGAGTAAAAGAAAAAAAGCTATTGTTGATATGTTAGGTACGTTATTTTTACTGTGGCCAGTGTGTATAACAATACTTTATTTTTCTTGGAATTATGTTTTAAATTCGTGGGTTCAATTTGAAGGTTCACTTGAAGAAAGAGGATTGCACCTTGTTTACATTATGAAGACATTCATGTGGTGTTTTTCTATTCTTTTAATTCTTCAAGGGTTCTCACTTATAATTAAATGCTTAGATTCTCTTTCTAAAAAGTAGATNAAAAATATGTTTAGCGCAGAAATTATAATAATATTAATGTTAATAACTTTATTATCAGTTTTAATGACTGGTTTTCCAGTGGCATTTACTTTATCTGGTGTTGCTCTTATTTTTGGGCTAGGTGGTACTTTATTTGGTTTATTTGATATAGCTTTCATTCAAGCATTACCCAATAGAATTTACGGAATTATGACTAATGATTTGTTAATAGCCGTACCACTTTTTGTATTCATGGGTGTTATGTTAGAAAAATCTAAAATAGCTGAAGAACTTTTAAATACTATGGGACTTCTATTAGGTGGTTTAAGAGGTGGATTAGGAGTGTCTGTTACTTTAGTGGGTGCATTATTAGCTGCTTCCACGGGAATAGTAGGAGCTACGGTTGTTACTATGGGCTTGCTTTCTTTACCTACAATGATAAAGAGAGGATATGATCCTGCAATATCATGTGGTTCAATATGCGCTGCTGGTACTCTAGGTCAAATAATACCTCCTTCTATTGTACTAATATTATTAGGAGATCAAATTTCAGCTGCTTATCAACAAGCACAGTTAGCAAAAGGAAACTTTGCTCCCGAAGCTATTTCTGTAACAGATTTATTTTTTGGCGCCTTATTACCTGGGTTATGTTTGGTTGTCCTATATATTATTTGGCAACTGATTTATGCAAATATTTATCCTAAAAGCATGCCTCCAATACCTATAGAAGAAAGATCTGCAATTTCTAGAAAAGAATTACACAAAAGGGTTATTAAAGTGCTTATTCCTCCTTTGCTGTTAATTATAGCTGTTTTAGGTTCTATTTTAATGGGTTTAGCTACTCCAACTGAATCGGCAGGTGTAGGAGCTATAGGTGCCATTCTACTTGCATATTCTAGGAAACAGTTAAATTTTAANATTTTAAAAATGGTAACAATATCTACTGCGCAAACTACCTCTATGGTATTTACCATTCTAATTGGTGCAGCTATGTTTAGCCTAGTATTCAGAGGATTTGGAGGGGATGATATTGTAGCAGATTTCTTGTTAAGTATAGAGGGAGGGGTGGTGATAGCAATAATAATTACAATGGTTCTTATGTTTATACTAGGGTTTTTCCTGGATTTCATAGAAATAATATATGTTGTTCTACCCATTATAGGACCAGCTATTTTGATGATGGATATAAATCCGCTGTGGTTTGCAGTTATGATTGCTGTAAATTTGCAGACTTCCTTTTTAACTCCGCCTTTTGGTTTTTCTCTTTTTTATTTACGCGGAGTAGCACCGAAAGGTATTACTACTAATCATATATACAAAGGCGCAGCCCCTTTTGTTCTTATACAGTTATTTATGCTAGGAATATTAGCAATTTTTCCTGAACTTGCTACCTGGCTTCCTGAAATTATATATAATTAATTATAGGATGAACGTGCAATTAGTTAAAGTATTCATAAATATAACTATTTTTATCATACTTGTTATATCAGCCCCTACTATTTTTTCCAAAGAGGAAACATATCAGGCAGTATATAAACCTCTTGAATGTAGGGGAGTAAATTTTGTGAATGAAAAAGCATATATAGCTACTTGGACATTCATTCCTACTGGAGGAAGTGGATCTGAAATTGACATACGTTATAATGGTATTAAGAAGGTAGGACAAATAAGAACTACTGTTTATGAGAATGGAGATTTATACGGCAGAGGAAAATGGATAGGAAGAACTGCATCAAAGACAGGTAATACACTTTTAACTATAAATTTTAATTATAAATCTAAAAAATTTATTTTAATATCACTATTTAATCCGGATGATTTTCATTTAGAAGGTAAGTGTAAATGATTTGAAAGGCGACTAAATGTTGGAAGAAAATCTAATAGTTAGAAATAGTAAAAATATTAAATTTCCATTAATTATTTCTATACCACATAGTGGTGATAATTATAGCACAGATTTTTTAACAAAAAGTTCATTAAGTTTGGAAGAGCTTAAAAAATCTGAAGATATGTTTGTAGATGATTTATGGAAGTTTTCTGTAGAAGGTGGATTCTGTTATATTAAATCTCTTATACCTCGTATTTACGTTGATTTAAATAGACATCCTTTAGAGATTGATCCCACTATGATTTCTTCCAAAATACCTAAGTTTAAGCAGTCAAAATCCTTGAAAGTCCTTTCTGGGATAGGTGTTATTCCAAAAGTTTCTGCTTATGGTAATAATATTTATGCNGATCATCTATCTAGGTCAGAAGTAGTAAATCGTTTGCTATATCACTATTTTCCTTATCATAAAGTTTTAAAAAATCTTATAAAATTATTAAAATCGAAATTTGAAAATATTTTAATATTAGATTGTCATTCTATGCCTTCAGATTCTCTTCCACAAAAGTTCAATAAAGTAGATATAATTCTTGGAAATAATTTTGGACTATCAACTTCTAAAAAAATATTTAATAACGTAAAAGAAAATTTTGAAAATTTAGGTTTTTGCACAGAATCGAATTTTCTTTATACAGGAGGTTTTATAACTCAATACTATGGCAATCCTAGCCAAGGGATTAATGTTTTGCAGATAGAAATTAATAGATCCACTTATATGGAAGAAAAATATTCCCAAAAATCATCTAATATTTCTATAATTTCCAATAAACTCCAGAGTATAATTCATTCTACTTTAATAGATTTATGATAAAAAATTATATTACTAAAGATTTATATCTAACTAATAGCGTCAATCCTCTAAAAAACATAAAAATTAAGAAGGAGGCCCACAACCCGTGGTTTTGATACATGGGAACTAATATAATTATCGCAGATATATATATTAAAAAACTAAATATCATAGAGTTTCTCATAATTTTAGTTTTTGAAGCACCTATGAATACTCCATCCAGGTGAAATGATAAGAAAGATATTACGGGTGATAGTGCAATCCAAGGAAGATATATCTCGGCAGCGATGATTACCTCATTTATATTGGTAATAATTTTTATAATACTTAATCCGTAAAATAAATAAATTAATGAGTAAGCTAATGCTGCTATAAATGAAATTAATCCCGTAAGTATTGTAACTTTTTTAAATAAAATTTTATTTTTTGATCCATATGAATTGCCAACTAAAACTTCAGCTGCTTGTGCAAAGCCGTCTAGACCATACGATAAAAACATTTGTAATAAAATTAGTATTGCATTGACTGCAAGAACTAAGTCACCTAATCGAGCTCCTATTGCAGTAAACATCATAATTGAGACTAAAAGGAGTATNGTTCTGATGAAAAAATTTATATTTGAAGAAATAATTCTTTTGAGAATAGTATTTAATTTTATATTTATATTAAAAATTTGAAATTTAGGAAAAGTTTTTTTTATTATTATAAGACCTAAAATAATTCCTGACCATTCAGCAATAAGTGTTCCATATGCAATTCCTTTTACTTCATAGGCTAGGAATACTCCTAAATAAAAATCTAATATGATATTAATCAAATTAGTGAATAAAGTAATAACTAATACGTTCCATGGTTTATTGCTTCCTATAAGNATNCCCATAATTACAAGATTNATAAAAACAGCTGGAGCACCCCANATGCGAATATTAATATATTCAATTGCAATNAGTTTTATTTCTTCACTTGGTCCTAATAATAAAAGACATANGTTTCTTAATGGAATTAATAATAAGATGATTAATATTCCACAAAATATTGCTATGGAGATAGTTTTTTGTAGAATCTCTTCTACTTCTTTTTCTTTACGTCCTCCCCAAGATTGAGCTACAAATCCAGTGGTACACATTCTTAGAAAGCTGAAGCTCCAATAGATAAGGGAAAAAGTAGCGGCACCGATAGCTACTGACCCTATTTCAATTGTTCCTATTCTACCTACTATTGCTGTATCAATTAATCCTAGTAATGGAATAGATATATTTGATATAATCATAGGGATTGAAATAAATAAAATAGATCTGACTAGTGAAGATATGNTATTGTTCATTTTNAAAATTTCTTTATTCACTTTTATTATAAATTATTATTTTGAATATGGTAAACTTTATGGTTGATAATCTAATAGAAAAGGCATCAAAATATATATATGATTGTCGGATTAATCATAGAATATTAAATGTAATGCAAAAAGAATATATTTCTAAGACAGAAAAGGAGGCATACTTAATACAAAATGCTGTACATAAATTATTAGATCAAGAAACAAAGGATAGTGTGATAGGTAGAAAAATTGGCTGTACTACAAAAATAATGCAGGACTACCTTAACATAAAAACNCCATGTGCCGGAAGAATTAGNTCNAACAATTGTTTTAATTCTAGCGTAGAACTACTCTTTAAAAACTATAAAAAGGTAGGAGTTGAATGTGAAATAGCAGTAAGTTTANATTCAGATTTATATGTGAAAAAAAATATATCTCATGAATACTTGTATAGTGCAATTGATAAAGTATTTACTGCCATAGAAATAGTAGATGATAGATATGAAAACTGGAGTTTATTNGGAGCAAATCGATTGATTGCTGATGATTTTTTCGGAGCAGGATGTGTATTAGGTGATTGTGTNCCAATAAAAAATATTAGAGATTTAAAAAAATTAAAAGGTAGAATGTATATCAATAATAATATTATTGGGTTTGGAACTGGTGCTGACATTATGAAAAATCCTATATTAGCACTAAAGTGGCTAATAGAACATGATGATATAGTACAAGNGTATTTACCAGCTGGATCAATAGTTTTGTTAGGNAGTATGGTTCAAACACATTGGTTAAATAAAGGAGATGAAGTCAGGACAATTGTTAGTGAAATTGGGGAAAGCAGAGTTAAATTTATTTGATTGTTAGNAAATGATTAGAATTTTTTATTACCTATTTTTATTATCTATAAGTTCATTTTCCATAGTAATTATAATAATCGTTTCAATTTTATGGAGATATGGTAATTCTTTGCCTGATTATAAACAGCTAAAGTCTTATAAACCACCCATGGTTTCAAGACTNTACACTCAAGATGGAAAACTTTTAGAAGAATACTCTGTAGAGAATAGAGTTTATATTCCAATATCTGCTGTACCTAAAACTGTAATAGAAGCATTCCTAGTAACAGAAGATAAAAACTTTTATAAACATGAAGGAATTGATTTTAAAGGTGTTTCTAGAGCAATTATTCAAAATTTAATAAATATTATAAAGGATAAAAGATTAGTAGGGGCATCAACCATAACGCAACAAGTGGCTAAAAATTTTTTATTAANTAACGAAGTTTCATTTGAAAGAAAAATTAAAGAAGCACTCTTGGCTTTGAGGATAGAAAGAACATTATCTAAAGATAAAATTTTAGAATTATACTTAAATGAAATNTTTTTNGGATTCAGATCATATGGAATTGTAACTGCTGCTCAAAATTATTTTAATAAATCTATTAATGAACTTACTTTATCTGAAATTGCGTTTTTAGCTGGGTTACCTAAAGCTCCTAATAATTATAATCCAATTACAAATGTTAATGCTGCTAAAGCAAGAAGAAATTATGTGCTTAAACGTATGATAGANGAAGGTATAGTTCANAGGACTGACGCTGAAAATGCTTTGAGAGAAGATATTAAAATAAATAAAAGATCTGTTGAAGAATATTTAGATGCTCCTTATTTTTCAGAAGAAGTTAGAAAAAAAATTATTTCTAATATTTCAAGAGAGGAATTTTATAATGGTGGATTTTTTGTTTCAACTACTTTGGATTCTACATTGCAACNATATGCTGAAGATGCATTAATTTGGGGAATTGAAAGTTATGATAAGAGAAGAGGTTGGAGAGGAGAATTAGAGAACATTGGTAAAATTGATATTAAAGATGATTGGCTGAATATAATTTCTAAATTATCAAAAAATAAAAATTTTACTAATAAAGTATTGGCTGTGGTAATAGATGTAACTGAAGAAGGAATTGTATTAGGACTTTCGAATGGTGATACGGGATTTTTAGATTTGAAAGAATCTTCTTGGACTCTACCTAAAAATAAAGAAGATAGTGATTTTACTATAAGTAGTTATTTAAATAATGTTTTAAATGTAGGAAGTGTAGTTTGGGTTAATAAAAATTTCAATAAAGATGATTCTGTCACCTATTCTTTATGGCAAATACCCGAAGTAAATGGTGCCATTGTAGTAATGGATACTGTGTCTGGAAAAGTTTTAGCATTGGTAGGAGGCTACGACTATAATCTCAACAAATTTAATAGAGCAACTCAAGCCTTAAGGCAATCAGGTTCTGCATTTAAGCCATTTGTATATTTATCTGCATTAGAAAATGGAATGACTCCAGCTACTATGATATTAGATACGCCTCTTGTTATAGATCAAGGACCAGGTTTAGAAGAATGGATACCTAAGAATTATACAGGTTCTTATTATGGTGCTAGTACTTTAAGAACTGGTTTAGAAAAATCTAGAAATGTAATGACCGTTAGATTAGCAAATACTATTGGGATAAAAAAAATTGTTGAAATAGCTAATCGTTTTCATATAGGTAATTATCCCCCGCAGTTAGCAACATCTCTAGGTGCAGGGGAAACTACTTTATTAAGTTTAACCTCAGCATATGCGAGTTTTATCAATGGAGGGATGTTAATAAGACCTAAATTTATTGAGAGTATACATGATAGGGAGGGAAAAAGTGTTTATAAAAGGGATTCCAGAAAATGTAAGCTATGTAAAACTGAAAATATAGGTAATGAGATATTCAATATTCCAAATAATTACAAAAGAGTAATTAATAAAAACCATGCATTTCAAATTGCTTGGCTTTTACAGGGGGTTATTAAAAACGGAACAGGAAAAAAACTAAAGTTTATTAGTAATAATATAGCTGGCAAAACAGGTACAACCAATAAAAATAAAGATGCTTGGTTTATCGGTTTTTCTTCAAATCTCCTAGTTGGTGTATATGTTGGATATGATCAGCCCACAAGTTTAGGAGAAAAAGAAACTGGTGGTGCAGTAGCAGCACCTATTTGGGGTAATTTTATGCAAAATGCAATTAATGTAATTCCTGGTAAACCGTTTCAAATTCCTAAAGATATTGAATTAGTTAAAATAGATACGATGACAGGATTACTTCCTAATATTGATACTAAAAAAGAGATATATGAAGCGTTTGTTAAGGGTACCGCTCCTTTAACAAATAGGCAGAATATTATTGGAAATGATAAAAAAATAAAACCATTGGAAGGACAAATATACTAGAAAAAGAAATTAAAATATGTAGACTGTAATTTATTTTTATTAATTATTTTGGAGAAAGTTTATGAGTTCAGATTTAGAAAATATAATAAAAAAGACAATAGCTTCTCTTGAATCTATAC
>PAWH01000032.1 GCA_002714055.1 Candidatus Pelagibacterales bacterium
TGCCGAGGTTGAAAAATCTGCAATTGAGATAGAAAAAATTATTAAGCAATTAAAAAAAGAGGGTAACTAATAAATAATAACTTATCAGAAAATTATGTGCCCTTGAATTATTTTAAGGTATAATCTATTGTTGGATATGGAGTGAATGCTGCAGGATACGAAGTATATATTTGACCCCTGGACCTTTCTAATCACTAGGGAGCTGCCTCTGTCAAGACCGTGGTCTTGTTATGTGGCACCCACCTACTAATTTGGGTTCCAAGGTGGTTACTAAAAATACACGTTCACAGCGGCTTTACTCCGAATCAATAACGAGAAAGAAAAGTTATCTCAGAAAAGTATTCTTAAAAAAAAGAAAAACCATTTCAATAAATTCTTATCAGTATTCAGAACTTATTGCTAATAAACTCATGTGTTTTATAAATTCAAACCCGATACTTAAAAAAAGCAAAAAACTAGGCATTTATTGGCAATTAGGATCTGAAGTGAACACAAAACCCGCTTTAGCTGCCTTAAATGATTATGGAATGAAAATTGCGATATTATCGAGTGAAAAAAAATCTTTTAAATTTAGAAAGTGGATGCCCAACAAAAATATCAAAAAAAATAAATTAGGATATAAATTAGAAGGCCCTATTATGGAAAGCCCAGATATAATAGTTTGCCCTTTATTGTGTTTTGATAAAGATTGCAATCGTCTCGGTAGAGGTGGGGGTCATTATGATAGACTTTTAAGATCATATCCTAAATCTACAAAAATCGGTTTGGCTTATTCTCAACAATTAGCGAAAGAAGTTTATTCAGAAAAACATGACATACAGATGGATGCAATAATTACTGAAAAGAAAATATATTTAAATCAAAATGATTCAAAGGAGTCTCTTAAATGAATATTTTATTTCTTGGAGACATTATGGGACGCTCTGGAAGAGAAGTGGTTTTTAGAGAATTACCCAACCTAAAAAGAATTTTAGAAATAGATATCGTAATTATAAATGGCGAAAATGCCGCCGGAGGGTTTGGAATTACTCCTAAAATTTGCGAAGAATTCTATGAATTAGGAGTAAATGTTATAACCACAGGAAACCATGTATGGGATAAAAAAGAAATAATTCCTTATATAAATAAAGATAAAAATTTACTTAGACCTGAAAATTTTCCTTCCTCTGTCCCTGGACAAGGAAACACCATAATAAAAAATTCACTAGGAAAAAAAATATTAGTTATAAATGTGATGGGTAGATTATTTATGGATCCATTAAATGATCCGGTAGAGTCTATAGAGAATATTATTTCCAAGTATAATTTAGGATTAGAAGTTGACGCCATTATCGTAGATATTCACGGCGAAGCGACATCTGAGAAAATGTCAATAGGTCATATATTTGACGGTCGAGTAAGTTTAATTATAGGAACACATACACACGTACCAACATCAGATACTCAAATATTACCTGGTGGAACTGGCTATCAATCTGATGCTGGAATGTGTGGAGATTATGATTCAGTTATTGGTGGTGAAAAAAATGGATGGCAAGAAAGATTTAAAAGTAAAATGCCAGTTGGCAGAATAGGAGCAAGCGAAGGTGAAGGCACTTTGTGCGGACTATTTCTTGAAACGGATGTTAAGACTGGTCTAGCAAAAAACATAGAACCCGTAATTATTGGGCCACGATTAATAAATAGAATTCCAAAAAAATAAAATGTTAACTTTTTTTCAAATACTAATATATTAAATAAAACTCTAACATATTATCAGGGCATTTAAATGGCAGGACATTCAAAATTTAAAAATATAATGTACCGAAAAGGGGCTCAAGATGCTAAACGTGCAAAATTATTTGCTAAATTAGCTAGAGAAATTTCCGTAGCTGCTAAGTCTGGAATTCCTGAACCAGAAAAAAATCCAAGATTAAAAAATGCTATTATAAATGCTAGAGTTGAAAACATGCCAAAAGAAAAAATAGATAAGGCAATGCAAAAATCTATAGGTGGAGAAAATGATGCTTCATATGAAAAAATACACTATGAAGGTTATGGTCCAGAGGGCGTAGCTTTTATAGTAGATGTTTTAACAGACAACAGAAATAGAACTGCCTCTGAAATTAGATCAGTATTTAGTAAACATGGGGGAGCAATGGGTGAAACAGGAAGCGTAAATTTTCTTTTTTCTAGAAATGGAATTATTAAATACCCCTCTACTTCATGTTCAGCTGATAAATTTTTTGAAACAGCCGTAGATTCAGAATGTATAGATATAAATAGTGATAACGACTTTCATGAGGTGATTTGTGATAGTGAAAAATTTGCTATAGTTAGAAATTTTTTATCAAATAAACTGGGAGACCCCATAAGTGCAAAACTAGAATGGCTTCCTATCTCTCCTGTTTCTATTGATAAAAATAAATTAGAAAGTCTAATAAGATTCATTGAAGTTCTTGAAGACAACGATGATGTTCAGGATGTATATTATAACTTTGAAGTAACCAAAGAATTGTTGGAGACAATCTCTAATTAAAAAAAATAATATTAACTATGAAAAATAAAAACATGCGATTGCTAGGTTTAGATCCGGGTTTAAGACATACAGGATGGGGCATAATAGAATCTAACAAAGATAAAATTTCTTGGTTAGCTAGTGGAAATATATCTCCGAAAACTGACGATAGTATTGCAAAAAGGCTAATGCAAATAAGTCGTGGAATTTCAAATATTATAGAACAATATGATCCTGAGGCAGTTGCAATAGAAGACATATTTATGGGCAAAAATGTACAGTCAGCATTAAAATTAGAAATGGCAAGAGGTGTAGCAATAAATACTTGTGCTTCATTAAATGTGTCTGTGTACCAATATGAGGCAACTGTGGTCAAAAAAGCCACAACAGGTTTCGGAAGAGCTAATAAAGAACAAGTATATTCTATGGTAAAATTTCTATTACCTGGTGTTATATGTAAAAGCGATGACGAATCAGATGCTTTGGCGGTAGCAATTTGTCACTCTCAATTTGCAAGTTCAAAAATAAATTATTCTGAATTGGATAACAATTATGATAGCTAAACTCAGAGGAATAATTGATTTTATTGGGGAAAATCATACTATTATGGACATTTCTGGAGTTGGCTACCTAATATATTGTCCTACTAAAGTGATTAATAAACTGTCTCCATTAGGACAAATTGATGAACTACTAATTGAGACAATAGTTAGGGAAGACCAAATTACATTATATGGTTTTAAGGAAGAAAGAGAAAAATATTGGTTTAACTTATTGTTAAAAGTACAAAGCATAGGAGCTAAAACCGCTATGAATGGTCTCTCTGTATTGTCCGTTGAAGAACTAGAACTTGCCATAATATCTGAAGACTCAGATGCTCTCACAAGGATTACTGGAATCGGAAAAAAAGGTGCTTTAAGGATCTGTACAGAATTAAAAGATAAAACTTTCCATATTCCAAATATAATTGATAATAATAACAATAATTTAATGCAAGATGCTATTAGTGGTTTAATTAGCCTAGGATATGGACAAAGTGAAGCCTACTCGACTATTTCCAAAATTAATATTAAAGATGAAGATAAAAAACTAGAAGAAGTTCTACAATTAGCTCTTAAAATACTATCCGAGAAGAAATAATGAGCTCTATAAAAGACAAAGATGAAAGTTTAATATCAGCTAATATAAANNAACGAAGTGATATTACATTTAGGCCAAAGAAACTAGAAGATTTCATCGGGCAAAAATCTATTTGTGNTAACATAGGTATTTTTGTTAATGCGGCAAAAAAAAGAAAAGAACCTTTAGATCACGTTTTGCTGTATGGTCCTCCAGGCTTAGGAAAAACAACACTAGCAAAAATTATTTCTAATGAATTAGGCGTCGGATATAGATCCACGTCCGGCCCAGCCATTCAGAAATCAGGAGATTTAGCTGCACTTCTTACAGGTTTAGAANCCCATGATATTCTTTTTATCGATGAAATTCACAGACTTAACACTTCTGTGGAAGAAATATTNTACCCTGCAATGGAAGATCTTCATATAGACATTATTATAGGTGAAGGACCTTCTGCAAGATCCGTAAAAATTGATTTACAACCATTTACTTTAATAGGAGCAACTACTAGAGCAGGATTATTATCTAACCCTCTTAGAGACAGATTCGGGATACCTATTAGACTTGAATTTTACAACATCGATGATTTAAAAAAAATAGTACTCAGGGCGACCAAACTTTTAAATTTAAAGATAGATGAATCTGGTGCAGCAGAAATTGCATGCAGAGCTAGAGGTACTCCAAGAGTGGCTAACCGTCTAGTAAGACGACTTAGAGATATTATTACAAACAATAATCAATTAAATAGTACAGTAAACAAAAAAATTGCAAATGAAGCCTTATGTCAACTAGGAATAGATAAAAATGGGTTGGATCAAATGGATCAAAGTTATCTTAAACATTTAATTTATGACCATAGTGGAGGACCAGTAGGACTAGATACTATAGCTGCGCAGATGGGAGAACAAAAGGATGCGGTTGAAGATATAATTGAGCCGTATCTAATACAAAGAGGTTTTATTCAAAAAACTCCTAGAGGAAGATTAGTTACTGAAATGGCATTAAAAAATTTAGATTTTAAATTTAATGATAAAGTCAATAATGATTAAGAAAAAAATTAATAAAATCTCCATATATTACTATAAAAAATATGCTAGGGTGTACTTGGAAGATACAGATGCAGGAGGTATAGTATATCATACAAGTTATTTAAAATTTGCTGAGAGAGCTCGCTCAGATATGCTACGTAAAATGAAATTAGAACATAATAAATTAAAAAATATTCATGAAGTTCAATTTGTGGTTTGCAAAATGCTGGTAAATTACAAAAACTTCGCCACGTTAGAACAACTCCTCACAATTAAAAGCTATATTACCTCTGTTTCGGTGGCAAAAATATCAATGAAACAAATTATAGAGCTTAAATCTAAATTATTAGTTAAAATAGAACTAGTACTAGGATGCATAAGTTTGGAAGGCAAACCCAAACGTATTCCTAAATATATTTTAAACAAATTTAAAGAAAAAGTATGCCCAAAGGAGTTTTAAAATGGATACCGAGATAATTACTGATGCAGCTCTCGATGTTTCTTTTTGGGGGCTCATAATTGAGGCTGATTTTGTTGTAAAGATCGTAATGATAATATTATTAATTGCAAGCATTTGGTCATGGGCAATAATAATTGATAAATCAAGAAAATTTATAAGACTTAAAAAGCAAGCTAATATTTTTGAATCTGCATTCTGGTCNGGAGATTCCTTAGAAGAATTATATGAAAAGCAAGCGAATAGTCCTGAGCATCCATTGGCTTCAGTCTTNGTGGCTGGTATGTATGAATGGACCAGAGTAAATGATAAGAACACTCTTTCTAATGAAAAAATTCANGCAGGATTACAAGATCGGATTCATCAAGTTATGCATGTAGCAGTAACTAGAGAATTAGAAAATATAGAAAAAAATATTGGCTATTTAGCAACTGTGGGCTCCACAGCACCATTTATAGGATTATTTGGAACAGTTTGGGGTATTATGAATAGTTTTCAGTCTATTGCNCTTAGTAAGGATACCTCTTTAGCAGTTGTTGCCCCTGGGATAGCTGAAGCATTATTAGCAACAGCTCTAGGACTANTGGCTGCAATACCAGCTGTAATTGCATATAATAAACTATCTAATAGTTTAAATAGCTACGCTACTAAACTACAGAACTTTGCCAGNGAATTTGAAGCACTTCTTTCACGCCATTTATCTGAACAAGATGATGAACAATGAATAAAAATAACTATAAGGGATTTAGCAACAATAAACCCATGTCAGAAATCAATGTAACNCCATTTGTTGACGTAATGCTTGTCTTGTTAATAATTTTTATGATCACAGCACCTTTNTTAACCACAGGCGTATCAGTTGATTTACCTNAAACAGANTCACAAACTCTTCCGGGTCNAGACGAACCCATAACTGTTACAATTAACAAGGAAGGCNAAGTGTTTTTAGGAGAAAATCTAATACAAGTTAATACATTAACTGCAAAACTTAAAGCCATTACATCTATAAAGCCAAGTACTAGAATTTTTATTAGNGCAGATGAAAACATTTCATACGGACAAGTTGTGAATATTATGAGTGTCATTACCAATGCAGGGTATAAAAAAGTAGCACTTATTACTAAACCNAAAATTGAAAAGTAGAAAATTGAGAAATGCTACATATNNATCTATATTATTTCATATTTCCTTATTTGTTATGATTGCCATTAATCTTCCTNCGTTTAAAAAAGATAATTTAAATTATATCTCAGTTGAAATTTTTAATACNGAAGAAGAAAAACCACCTAGGCCAGAACTTAAAAAACCTGATAATCCTGTAACTAAACCTTTAAAAANAGAAGTTTTACCTTCTTTACCTATTGCAAAACCTNAAACTTTACCCGTAAAAAAACCTGAAATTTTGCCTGTCAAGGAGCCTGAAATTTTACCTGTAAAAACAGTTGAAACTGTGCCTATTGAAAAACCTGAAATCAATAATAAAGATTTATTAAAGACCAGTCCTCCAGATTTGCCGCCAAAAAAACCTGAAATNAAAAANGATATTTTTGATGATATGTTGAAAAACCTTGCAGAAGAAGAGCCTGTTTCTAAAACTCAGAACAGAGAAGAGTTGAAAGANCTAAAAAATGAAAATCAAGATCAATTANATTTNTCTCCAATTTTNATTAGAAAAATAGTTGAGCAAATATATTTNCATTGGATGAGACCACCAGGATTAAAAAAATCTGACGACATGTCTGTTCAAATAAGAATTCATTTAAGAACAGATGGAACCATAAAAAAAATAATCAGATCTAAACAAGTCTTAAAAAANCTTAATAACCGNACATATTTGGTATACCTAGAAGCTGCAGAACGTGCCTTGAGAAGGCTTGAAAAATTTGACGGTCTGCCAACAAACAAATATTCTACATGGAAAACTATAGAATTAAACTTCAAACCCTATTAAATACGATAGCAAACTAAGTGTAACGGAAAAAAAATGCATAATAAACCAAGAAATATATATTGCTATAATATAAATTTTCTATATTCATTTATCTTTTTTCTATTACTAGTATTCTGCTCCTTTAATGCAAAATGCCAAGATGATAATACTCCTCTTCAGATAGATATTACAGGAGGAAAAATTCAGCCTATGCCTATAGCAATATCAGTATTTTCTATAAATGGAGAAATAAATGAAGATATGAAAATATTAGTTGAAAGCATCCCTAACCTAATTGCAAAGAATCTTACAAACTCTGGATTTTTTAAGCTTCTAGATAGAGAAGCCTACATGCAAGCACCTGAAGCTCTTATTAACAGACCAAAATTTAGAGATTGGAGAATTATAGATGCGCAGACCTTGATTTCAGGAACTGTGAGTAAAAAAACAGAAGATAAAGTAAGCGTTAGTATAGAGATGTGGGATGTTTACGGAGAAAGAAGAATGCTAGGTATTACTTTAGCCTCCAAGGTAAGATCTTGGAGGAGAATAGCACATATTTTTTCAGATAAAGTATATGAAAGACTAACAGGAGAAACCGGTTACTTTGATACAAGGATAGTATATATTTCTGAAACTGGAGATCAGAAAAATAGAATTAAGCGTTTAGCTATAATGGACCAAGATGGTGCAAATCATAAATTCTTAACAGATGGAAAATCTCTTGTTTTAACTCCTAGATTTTCTCCCAACCAAAAACTTATAACTTTTTTTTCCTATAGAAATCTCAAAAGTGGACTAAAACCAAGTGTGTATATTTATGAATTATCAACTGGTAAAATTGACATTTTAGGGGAATTTGAAGGGATGTCATTTGCACCAAGATTTTCTCCTGATGGAAAAGAATTGGTAATGTCTCTCGCACAAAATGGTTCAACAAACATATACGTAATGAATTTAAATTCTAGAAAACTTAAACAACTTACTAAAGGGAGATCTATTGATACATCTCCTTCTTTTTCTCCAGATGGAAAAAAAATAGTCTTTAATTCTGATAGATCTGGTGGACAGCATTTATACATTATGGATAAAGATGGAAATAATTCTAAAAGAATAAGTTTTGGCAGAGGCAGTTATGCTACTCCTGTATGGTCTCCTCGGGGTGATTATATCGCTTTTACAAAATTCACCAGAGGAAGGTTTTATATAGGATTAATGCGCCCTAACGGGTCTGCAGAAAGGCTGATAGCAGAAGGATATCTTGCAGAAGGTCCTACTTGGGCACCAGGTGGTAGAGTATTGTGTTTTTTTAGACAAATTCAGACAGATGAAGATAAATTTAAAACACGCCTCTTCGCAATAGATATTACTGGAAACCGGGAAAGAGAAATTATTACCCCTGAAGATGCTTCTGACCCTGCTTGGAGTCCAAAATATTCAAATAAATAGTATGGGTAGTAAAACAGGTTTAATATAAAATATTTCTATATTTATAAAGTTTAGTATAACATAAATATATTCAAGACATTCTTTATATTATATAACGAATTTAAATTTACAGATTTTCAAAGGAGATAGATATGTCAACGTATTTAAAAGCTTTTATAACATTGATCATATTAGTATATGTTCAGGGGTGTTCAACAGATAACAAAGAAAATCTAGTATTGGACTCTGAAGGAGGTTTGCTCGATGACACAGATTCTATCTCTACAGAAATAGAAGTTGAAGAAAATGTTGCTCAAAAAATTGAGATAGATGAAGTTGAATCTGTTAATCAACAATTAACAAATCAATTAATAGAAGTAGGAGACAGAGTTTTCTTTGAATATGATCAAACAGTAATTTCAGAAGAAGGGCGAGATACCTTATTAAAACAAGCCCAATTTTTAAATAATAATATGGATATTTCTATTACTATAACTGGACATTGTGATGATAGGGGAACTAGAGAATATAATCTGGCATTGGGAGAAAGAAGAGCCAGCTCTGCAAAAAATTATTTAGTGTCTTTAGGTGTAGATGCAAATAGAATTTCAGTTATATCATATGGAAAAGAAAAACCATCAGTTTCTGGACACAACGATTGGGCATGGAGCCAAAACAGAACAGCTATTACTATAATAAATAATTGATAAAATAACTATGAAGATGAAAAAATTTGGCCTTTATACTATATTTTTAATCCTACTAGTGACAAATTTAGTTGATTCAGGATTGTCTGNAGCACAAGAAGATCTTTCACCAATAATAGACAAATTAAATAGTTTGGAAAAAGATATTAGGGACGTTCANCGTAAAATTAATACTACTACTATCAATACGGACTCTAATCAAAATATTACCAATCCAACAAACGTTGTAGATTATGAAACAAGGATTCTTGAACTAGAAAATCAGCTTAGAAAAACCTACGGGTTGATAGATGAATTAAAATTTAAAATAAACACTTTGATCCAACAGACCAAAGAATTTAAAATTGAGATTGACGAAAAAATATCAGCACTAAACGAAATAACCTACAATTTAAAAGATAAAAATGTTGTAACCTTTAGTAATGAAAATAACTTATCAGAGGAAAATAATAATTCAGTTTCAGCGACTCAACCTGAGGAAATTGGAGTTATAAAAAATAATATAAATGACTCTACTGTTGAAGTGTTAGCAAAAATTGATCCTTCNGGTGAAGACCTAATTATAAAAAAAGATAATGAAAACAATACAAACAACGAAAATACAATAAGCACTAACGAAGCAAAACCTCAAGAAGTCTATCAGAGAGCCTATAACCTTCTGTCAAAAGGAGAATATGCAGCAGCTGAAGTAGCATTCCATTCTTTCATTGAAAAGTTCCCACAGAACTCTTTAAGCAGTAATGCTTACTATTGGCTAGGAGAAACTCTTTATGTAAGACAAGAATATCAATTAGCTGCTATTAATTTTGCTAAAGGATATAAAGCATTTCCAAAAGGTAATAAAGCTGCAGATCAATTGTTAAAATTAGGTATGTCTTTGCATGCANTGAAAANAAATACCNAAGCATGCNCTACTTTATCTAAACTNGTTCAAGANTTTNCAGAATTACCCCAAAGAATTGCAAAAAGAGCACAAATTTATATTAAAAAATTAGAATGCGTCATAAGTGTTGATTAATAACAATTATTTGAGAAAGAAATTCCATAATTTTATGGAAGATTATAAATTTCCATCAAATGATAAAAAAATTGCCGTCGCTGTCTCAGGGGGAGCAGATAGTTTAGCCCTAACAATGCTTGCTAATAATTGGGCAAAAATAAATAAAATAAATCTACTCACCTTTACTATAAATCACGGCTTAAGACCAGAATCTTTAAAAGAATCTAGTTTAGTAGAAAAACAAATGAAAAAATTATCTATTAAGCACGAAACTATTGTATGGGAAGGGAATAAACCCAAATCAGGAATTCAAATTAAAGCTAGAAATGCTAGGTATAGACTTCTTGCTGAGGCATGTATAAAACATGATGTAAGATACATCCTTTTGGGACATCACAAAGATGATCAAATAGAAACTTTCATAATCAGACTAATAAACAATAGTGGATTAGATGGACTTACCTGTATGTCTGAAAATAACTGTTTACTAACAGAATCAGGGCCAATTAATATATTGAGACCTCTCCTAGATATAAATAAAAAACATTTAGTTCAACTATGCATAGATCAAAAAATCAGTTGGATAAATGACCCATCTAATGAGGATCACTCTTTTATGCGAACAAGGGTAAGATCATTAATTGATAATCAAATTGCCAATGACTTTTACAAAACCATATCCATATATAAAAAATTAAAACTATCTTTCAGTAAATACATAGATAGATTTATGCAAGAGTCCATAAAATATAATAAAGATGGAATATGCAAATTTTCAAGAGACAAATTTATCCAATCTCCTTTCATCCTTCAAGAGCGATTTTTAAAAAAAGTATTTTGTACTATAGGTGGGAAAACATATCCTTCAAAATCGAAAATAATTAATAGAATTATTAAAAATATCAGTTCTGAAAATTTTAGTAATATAACTGCGGGGAAAGTTTTTTTTAATATAGACAAAAAATTAATTACAGTTCTTAGACAACCTGAAGCATCAATAAAATGTACGCCTTTAACTAAAAAAATTGTTTTATGGGATAAAAGGTTTATCATAAAAAACCGTTCTAAAAAGCCATCTATTTCAGTAGGTCCTTTAGGAGAAAAAGATTATTTGATGATGTTGAAATTAAAAAAAATTAAAAAATTTGACGATCATTATTATGCTGTAAAATCTCTACCAGCAATAAGATCTCTTGACGAAATAGTTTATGTTCCCCATTTAAGTTATAGTAAAGAAAAATATTGGGAACAAAATATTACAGTTAAGTATTTATATGATAAAAGATTAAAGTTAGTAGAAACATAATATATATTTTAGCTGCAATGCTTAGGAGGTAAAATTTGAATAATTTTGGAAAAAATATTGCTGTTTGGATTATTATAGTAATTTTTTTAATTACTATCTTTAACTTATTTCAAAATAAAAACGATGATCCTAGAAATCTAAACCTGGCTTATTCAGAATTTTTATCACTAGTAGAGACTAATAATGTAGAAGATGTCTCCATTCAAGGCAGAAACATATCTGGACACCTTCAGTCAGGAGAATATTTTAGTACTTATTCTCCAGATGATCCGGCTTTGATTGAAAAACTTTCTGCAAAAGGAGTTAAGATTTCTGCTGCTCCTATAGAAAGCCCTGTTTCTCCAATATTAGGCATACTATTAAACTGGATGCCCATGCTATTATTTATTGGAGTTTGGATCTTCTTTATGAGGCAAATGCAAGGCGGCAAAGGAGGTGCTATGGGGTTTGGAAAATCTAAAGCCAGACTCCTAACAGAAAAACAAGGAAAGATAACGTTCGAAGACGTTGCAGGAATAGATGAAGCAAAAGATGAGTTAGAAGAAATTATTGAATTTTTAAAAAACCCTCAAAAATTTCAAAAGTTAGGGGGCAAAATACCTAAGGGAGTATTATTAGTGGGTCCCCCTGGAACGGGAAAAACTCTTTTGGCAAGAGCAGTAGCAGGAGAAGCAAATGTTCCCTTCTTCACTATTTCTGGATCTGACTTTGTAGAAATGTTTGTCGGTGTCGGAGCCAGCAGAGTTAGAGATATGTTTGAACAAGGAAAGAAAAACGCTCCATGTATAATATTCATTGACGAAATAGATGCAGTAGGTAGACACAGAGGAGCTGGACTCGGAGGAGGAAATGATGAAAGGGAACAAACTTTAAATCAACTTTTAGTAGAAATGGATGGATTTGAAACAAATGAGGGTGTGATTCTCATAGCTGCAACAAACAGACCTGATGTTTTAGATCCTGCATTATTGCGACCTGGTAGATTTGATAGACAAGTAGTTGTTCCCAATCCGGATATACTCGGTCGAGAAAAAATACTTAAAGTACACATGAAAAAAGTATCATTGGCAAAAAATGTTAATCCTAGATTGATTGCTAGAGGAACACCAGGTTTCTCTGGAGCTGATTTAGCTAATCTTGTCAATGAAGCTGCATTATTAGCTGCTAGAAAAGGTAAAATTAATGTTGGAATGATTGAACTAGAACAAGCTAAAGACAAGGTTATGATGGGTGCTGAAAGAAGATCTATGGTAATGACTGAGGAAGAAAAAAGAAAAACAGCATATCATGAAGGTGGACACGCACTAGTTATGTTAAATGTGGAAGGGCATGAACCTCTGCATAAAGTTACAATTATTCCTAGAGGTAGAGCACTTGGACTAACGATGTGGCTTCCTGAACGTGATAAACTGGCACAAACTAAAACTGAATTAGATGCTTTGATGGCATCTATGTTTGGTGGTCGCGTAGCAGAAGAGCTCATATATGGTAAAAAACATATTTCAACAGGTGCTGGCAATGACATCCAACAAGCTACAAATTTAGCTCGGAAAATGGTCATGGAATTTGGGTTTTCTGATAAGCTAGGCCCTCTTAGATATGAACCAAACCAGGAGGAAATATTTTTAGGTCATTCGGTAGCACAACAAAAAAATATTTCAGATGAAACAGCACGAATTATAGATGTAGAAGTTAGAAAAATTGTTGAAGAAGGAGAAAATACAGCTCGTAATATTTTAACGGAAAAAATAGAGGATCTTCACAAAATAGCGGAAGGTTTATTGGAATTTGAAACTCTAACTGCAGATGACATAGAGGAACTACTGTCTGGAAAGAAAATTAAAAAAGCTGATTTTAATTTATCGAACTCAAATAAAGATAATACTAATAAGGATACAAAAGATAAAAGCTCAGTTCCAAACACAAAGGAAGAAAAAAATATCGGTATTGAGACAAAAAACAAGAATCCTCGACCTAGTGAAGTTTAGTATACTGTCATCATAAGTCGTGGAAAAGTATTATTTATTACCTTGTACCTTCCATTATAGTAAAGAAGCTGAAGATAATATAAAAAATGGAAACGCGTTACCTCTAGCAGGAGGGAAAATTAGCTTTTCTAATTGTAAAATTATTTCAAATCATTCTGTTAATAATAATATTTTTATCGGTGCGACCAAACCCGAAACTTGGAATAATAGTAATATTAATAAAAATTCAGTTGAAACATTAATTAATAAATTAAGTATGAAGCCAAATAATTTTATGGGACTTAACAAAAACAATTTTCATATTATAGGAGTGGTCAATATTTCCCCAGACAGTTTTTCATCAGTAAATAAAAAAATAGTTGCAAAAGAAGCAATAGAAAAATCTATTCAATTATACCAAGAAGGTGCGAGTATTATTGACATAGGAGGGGAATCCACAAGGCCAGGCGCGATTCGAATAGATCCAGAAGAAGAACAAAGACGAATTATTCCTGTAATAAAAGAGCTTTCAAAGCAGGAAATACTAGTCTCTTGCGACACAAGAAATACTTCTACGATGGGCAAGGCAATAGATGCGGGAGCAAGAATTATAAACGATATTAGTGCATTATCTGATAAAAACTCTGCTCAAATAATACATAAAAACGGAGCTGGAGTAATTTTAATGCACATGAAAGGGAATCCTTCTAATATGCAAAATAGTCCACAATATGAAAATGTATTGTACGAAATATTAACTTTTCTAGAAAATAGAAAAAACTATGCTAATAGTATAGGCATTTCAAATGAAAAAATTTTAGTGGACCCGGGGATTGGATTTGGAAAAACAGACGAACAAAATATAAAAATTTTTAAGAACCTATCAATGTTGCATAATTTACATTGTAACATAACAATTGGAGCATCTAGAAAATCTCTAATAGGCAGAATTACGAAGACTCCGAATCAAGAAGAAAGACTTCCTGGCTCTCTTTCTCTAGCATTCGCAGCTATGATGCAGGGCGTACAATTCTTTCGTGTACATGATGTAAAAGAAACAATTCAAGCACTTAATATTTGGAAAAAATTGTATAATGAATAATAATAGTATAATAGTTCATTTTTAACAATTAGTTCCAAACACAATAGGGTAAATGCAAATGACCGAAGTTAGAGACTCCGAAATGAATAAACGTAAATATTTCGGAACTGATGGAATTAGAGGAAGGGCTAACATATACCCTATTACTGGGGAAACTTCACTAAAAGTAGGAATGGCAGCTGGAAAATATTTCACAACTGGAAAACGTAGACACCATGTTGTAATAGGTAAAGATACTAGGCTCTCAGGATATATGATAGAACCATCTCTAACAGCAGGGTTTATTTCTATGGGAATGAATGTGTATTTGGTCGGTCCTATGCCTACACCTGCTATATCCATGTTAACTAAGTCTATGCGTTGTGACGTAGGCGTGATGATTTCAGCTTCACACAACTCATACGAAGATAATGGAATAAAACTATTTGGACCAGACGGAAATAAATTAAGTGATAAGAATGAAATGGAAATTGAATCTATAATGGATAAAATAAATGATTTACAATTAGTTGAATCTAAATTTCTTGGTCGAGCAAAAAGGATAGATGATGCTGCAGGACGTTATTTAGAATTTATCAAATCTACTTTTCCGAGCTCTCTATCTCTAAAGAATATAAAGATAGTGTTAGATTGTGCTAATGGTGCTGCATACGAAGTAGCTCCAAGAGCTTTATGGGAATTAGGCGCAGAAGTAATCTCTTTAGGATGTTCTCCTGATGGAACAAACATTAATTATAATTGCGGATCCACACATCCAGAGATGATGGCTGAAAAAGTTAAGGAAATTGGAGCTGATATTGGCATTGCATTAGATGGGGATGCCGATAGGTGTATTATTTCAGATGAAAAAGGAAAAATTTTAAATGGAGATTATCTTTTAGGTATTATAGCAAAAAGATATTTAGATAAAAAATTATTAAAAAATAAAAGTATAGTTGGAACTCAAATAACAAACAAAGGTCTAGAAAATTATCTTAATTCTATTGGTTTAGAATTATTAAGAGCAGAAGTAGGTGACAGATATATTATAGAAAAAATGAAAAAATATAGTAGTAATATTGGAGGGGAACAATCAGGACATATTATACTTAGTGATTATGGCAATACAGGAGACGGCTTAGTTGCTGCCTTACAAATTATTGCTTGCATGAAAGAGCAGAAATTACCAGTTTCTCAATTAGGAAAAGAAATCAAGCTCCTTCCACAATTAATAGAGAGTGTTAATTATAATTCTTTAAAAAGTTACGCTATACAGCAAGAACCAAAAATATGTGAAGAAGTNTTACAAGCAGAAAAAAAATTAGGAAAAACAGGAAGAGTTGTTTTAAGACCCTCTGGTACAGAAAAAAAAATTAGAATAATGGCTGAGTGTGAAGAAGAAAATTTATTAAACAAAACTATAAAAANTTTAAAATCTAGAATTTCTACATTAATTAATGAGTATGAAAAAAATTAAAGGAAAAGTACTAAGTATCGCGGGTTCAGATTCTTCTGGCGGNGCAGGAATACAAGCTGATATTAAAACTATTACTGCCATGGGAGGATATGCTGCAACTGTTGTTACTGCAATTACAGCCCAAAATACTTTGGGTGTACAAGANGTTTTTGAGGTTCCTATCAAAACTATTCGTAATCAGATNCGATCNGTACTAAGTGATATTGGGGCTGATTCCATAAAAATAGGCATGGTATNTAGTAAAGAAACAGTTGCCTGTATCAAAGAAGAATTAAAAAATATATACATTAAAACTCCAATTGTACTAGACCCCGTAATGATTGCAAAAGGCGGTCACAGATTACTTAAAACAGATGCAGAAAAACAATTGATTAATGATCTTTTCCCAATTGCAGAATTACTAACACCTAATATTCCNGAAGCAGAGCAAATTACAAAAATTAAAATTAGCTCTGTTAATGAGCTATTAATGGCAGGAAAAAAAATTATTAGTATGGGTGTAAAAAACGTTCTTATGAAAGGTGGGCATCTAGAGGGANAAAAACTAACAGACATTTTATTTATTAAAAATAAAATTNTATATTTTGAGAATATCCGTATTAAGACTNNTCATACTCACGGTACTGGTTGTACTTTGGCCAGNTCCATAGCTTCAGGATTAGCACAAAAATTGTCATTGCTAGAATCGGTAAGCAGAGCCGAAAAATATGTGTTCGAAGCTATTAAATACGCTCCCAAAATCGGCAAAGGGAAAGGTCCTCTCAATCATTTAGTTAATATAAACAATAAATAATATATCGTTGACAAGTTTTAATACAACAATACATTGCAGATATAATCTAACATTCTTTACAAAATTAATATAGTATGGAGATCAGAATATGCCATCTTTAGAACTTCCTGGTAACCCCAATTTTTCTTCTGGACCATGTGCTAAAAGNCCAGGCTGGAAAATTTCAGTTCTGAATAAAGCACTTGTAGGCCGTTCTCATAGATCAAAAGAAAGTGTAAAAAAAATCCAGAAAATTTTAACTGAGTTACGGTCCATATTAGTTATACCAAAAGATTATGAAGTGGCTCTAGTAGGAGGATCAGACACAGGGGCATTTGAAATGGCTATGTGGAATCTGCTAGGATATAAGTCTGTTGAAGTTTTAGCTTGGGAATCTTTTGGCAAAGACTGGATATTAGATATTGTTGAACAATTAAAAATAAAGGATGCNAAATTAATTCAGTCAGATTATGGTCANCTGCCAGANTTAAAAAACATTAATTTTGAAAATGATGTTGTCTTTACTTGGAATGGAACCACTTCAGGTGTCAAGGTACCTAACGGTAATTGGATACCTGATACAAGGAAAGGATTAACATTATGTGACGCTACTTCTGCAGTATTGGCAATGAGTTTNCCTTGGAAAAAATTAGATGTAGTTACATTTTCTTGGCAAAAAGTTCTTGGAGGAGAAGCACAACATGGAATATTAGTAATGTCGAAACGAGCAATAGATAGACTAAAAATATATAATCCTCCTTGGCCTATACCTAAACTATTTAGAATTACCAAGGAGGGAAAATTGCAAAAAAAGATATTTCAAGGTAANACCATCAATACTCCCTCCTTGATTTGCATTGAAGATGCCATAGATGCTCTTAATTGGGTNAAGAAAATAGGTGGCCTTAACGAAATGATAAACAGAAGTATAAATAACCTCAAAATTATTGAGATNTGGGTTTCAAATACAAAATGGATAGATTTTGTTGCAGAAAAGAAGGAAACCCGCTCTTCTACCTCTATTTGTTTAAAAATTGTTGATCCNTGGTTNAAATCACTTAGCAATGAGGATAAAATTACTATCATTCAGTTTATATCTGAAAATTTAGCCAAAAATAAAGTTGCTTATGATATCAATTCATACCCTTCAGCACCATCTGGCATTAGAATTTGGGGAGGGGGGACAATAGAGAAAAAAAATATTGAATTACTTCTTCCTTGGCTAGATTGGGTTTGGCAAAAAGTAAAAATAAAATATACTTAACATTAGTCAATAATGTAGGAGCAGAATATGCCTAAAGTTTTAATTTCTGATAAATTAAGCGCAGAGTCAGTTAAAGTTTTTGAAAAATATGGAATAGATGTAGAGATTAATACAAATCTATCAGAAAAAAATTTAAACAATAAAATCGGGAGCTTTGATGGGCTTGCTATCAGATCCAGTACTCAAGTAACTAAAAAAACTTTGGAATATGCTAATAATTTAAAAATTATAGGAAGAGCAGGTATAGGTGTTGATAATATAGATTTAGATATGGCTACCCAAAAAGGTATTATAGTAATGAATACCCCTTTTGGTAACTCTATTACTACGGCAGAGCATACAATTGCTTTAATGATGGCTTTATCTAGGAATATTCCTCTGGCAAATACTTCTACTCATGAAGGCAAATGGGAGAAATCTTTATTCACCGGCACTGAACTTTATTCAAAAGTACTAGGAATGATAGGTTGCGGAAACATTGGTTCTATTGTAGCTGATAGAGCCCAAGGTCTTAAAATGCAAGTTAAAGTTTATGACCCTTTCTTAACCGATGACCGTGCCAAAGAAATAGGCGTACAGAAACTAAATTTTGATGAACTTTTGAAAGTTTCAGATTTTCTTACCCTGCATGTTCCTTTAACAAACTCTACAAAGAATATAATTAATAGTAATTCTCTTAGAAAAATGAAAAAAGGCTCCAAAATAATTAATTGTGCTAGAGGGGGATTGGTCAATGAAAATGACTTAGCAAAATATATTAAGAAAGGACATATAAGTGGAGCAGCCTTTGATGTATTTAGTAAAGAACCAGCTATTGATAACCCTCTATTTGGGTTGAAAGAGGTAGTTTTAACACCTCACTTAGGAGCATCAACAACAGAAGCACAAGAAAATGTTTCGGTACAAATTGCAGAACAAATGTCCCAATATCTAATTTCAGGTGCAGTAAGCAATGCCCTAAATATTCCGTCCGTTACTGCAGAAGAAGTTCCGAAACTTAAGCCTTATATGAAACTAGCAGAACAAATAGGAAAACTTGCAGGACAAATTACAGAAACGAGTATAAAAAAAATAAAAATTGAATTTATTGGACAAGTGGCTTTTTTAAATACTAAACCTTTAGCAAGTGTACTCATAGCAGGACTTCTTGCCCCAAGCTTGGAAGCTGTTAATATGGTAAATGCTGCTGTCATTGCAAAAAGTAGGAACATGGAACTTACCACATCTATAAGGGAAAAATCGGGAGATTATATTACAGAGATCAATCTTTTAGTAGAAACAGAAAGAAGAAAAAGAGAGGTTGCAGGAACACTATATGGAGAACAACCTAGAATAGTTCGAGTTATGGGAACAAGAATTGAGGCCGAATTAGGGAAAAATATGCTTTTTATAACAAACGAAGATAAGCCTGGGTTAATAGGTGAATTGGGTACTATATTAGCTAATTCACAAATTAATATTGCTACATTTCATTTAGGTAGAACAAAAATTGGTGGAGATGCAATAGCTTTAATAGAGGTAGATGAGCCGGTATCACAGAAAACTATTAGTGCGCTAGAAACAATTTCACAAGTAAAAAGTGTAAAATCACTTACTTTCGAGCCCAATATAATTTAGTTTGAAACTTTTGGAAATAGTAAAGATATTAATATGTCAAAAGATGATAAAAAAAACTTACTAATGCCATCTGGGATAATAGATCTGATAAATGATAGAGCTTATAAAGAATTTTATTTAACACAAGTCCTTATGTCTAACTTTATGGAAAACGGTTACAAAATTACTACTCCACCTCTAATTGAATTTGAAGAAAATTTTAAGTTTGCTATGAAAGAAGTAAACTTAGACAATATTTTTAGATTATCAGATCCAGTATCCAATAAGTTATTATATATTCGAAACGACATAACTCCACAGATAGCAAGAATTGCTTCAACTAAACTTAAAGCATCTCCTAGACCCTTAAGATTATCATATACCGGCGACGTGCTTAGAAGTCAGGGGAATCAACTCCATCCGGAAAGACAATTTCGTCAAGCAGGAATNGAATTATATGGTGCACAACATGAAAATGCGGCCATTGAAGTAATTAACATAGGAATACAAACCTTACAAAAAGCTAACGTAGGAAGTTTAATTTTGGATTTAACAACCCCAAGCTTNTCAAATATTATATTAAATGATTCAAAATTAGATATAGAATCCATAAAACTAGCAAAATCATATCTCAAAATCAAAGATTACAAAGGACTTAGAAATATTCCTGTATGTGGAAAAACCTTATCTATTATAACCGAATCTGCAGGAGAAGAAAAAAGAGCAATAAAAATTCTATCCAAGATAGATTTACCNGTAAAAGCAAACAAATTAATTAAAAAGTTAATAAAAATTTGNGCAGGCATAAAAAAAACTAATAATGATATTCAAATCACNATAGATCCNGTAGAAAATAGGGGATTTGGGTATTATTCTGGAATAGGCTTTGCCATTTTTTCGTCTTCAATTAAAAGAGAATTAGGATTTGGAGGACAATATTTTATTAATACAAATGGTAAACAAGAAAATGGGATGGGATTATCTATATTATTCGACGGACTTTTAAGAGCATCAAAATTAACAAGAGATAATATTTTNAAAATTTAACGAGGAATTTTTTATGCCTAATNTAACCGTAATAGGATGTCAATGGGGAGATGAAGGTAAAGGTAAAATAGTAGATTGGCTATCCAATATAGCAGATGTAGTAGTCCGTTTTCAAGGAGGACATAACGCGGGACATACCATTGTCCTTAATAATAATACCTACAAGCTCAGTCTACTACCTTCTGGCATAATTAGGGGTAAATTGTCTATTATTGGTAGTGGTGTTGTAGTAGATCCACTAGCGCTAATAAATGAAATAGATACCCTTAAAAAGCAGGGATTAAATATTACACCTAAGCTTCTTAAAATATCAAATATAGCAACACTTATTTTGCCGTATCATCAATTAATGGATGAGGAAAGAGAAAAACAGAAAGGTAAAAATAAAATTGGTACAACAGGACGAGGAATTGGACCTGCTTATGAAGATAAAATTGGTAGAAGAGCGATAAGAATTTGCGACTTATATGACCAAGAAAATAGAAAAATANTTATAAAAAATGCTTTAGCACACCATAATTTAGTTTTAAAAGGGTTAGGGGAAAAACTAATCAATATTGCTAATATAAATTCACTATTAGACAAAGTTGCTCCTATACTCGAGCCTTTTGTTGATGACACTTTTGAAATTTTACACAAAAAAAATAATCAAGGTAAAAATATTTTATTTGAAGGAGCACAAGGAAGTTTACTAGATATTGATTATGGAACTTATCCATATGTAACTTCCTCTAACACAATAGCTCCACAGGCAGCTATAGGAAGCGGAATAGGTCCNGCCAACACAGGCTATATTTTAGGCATTTCAAAAGCCTACACTACTAGAGTGGGGAATGGACCTTTTCCAACAGAACTAAGTAATGAATTAGGAGAAAAACTTAGAACAAAAGGCAATGAGTTTGGAGTTGTAACAGGAAGAAAAAGAAGATGTGGTTGGCTTGATTCAGTATTGTTAAAATATGCTGTCAAACTATCTTCAATAAATGGAATTGCCCTTACTAAACTTGATGTATTAGATAGTTTTAAAGAAATAAAAATTTGTGTAGGTTATCGATTAGGAGATAAGAAACTAAAAACTTTACCCAAAAGTTTGGATTATATAAATAAAGTTGAACCAATTTATGAAACTTTGATGGGTTGGAATGAATCTACTAGAGGAATTGTCAATTTAAATAAGCTTCCTAAGAATGCCTTAAAATACATCAAAAGGTTGGAAGAATTAATAGATACTAATATTACACTATTATCTACATCTCCGGAAAGAGAAGATACCATATTAATAAAGAACCCATTTATTAATAAATAATTTTCTATTTTATTTTTTTAACGTTTATTTCCATGGGAGGCAAAGAATTACTTGCCTCAATTTCAGAGCTTTTATTTATAGCAGATAATTCTTTTACAATTTGTTGCACCTTTTCAAAAGCCTTAACTTCTATTTGTCTTACTCTTTCCCTACTAATATTAAACTCCACACTTAATTCTTCTAACGTACGAGGACTATCAGTTAATCTGCGGCTTGCAAAAATTTGCTTTTCCCTTTCATTTAGATGAGTGATAGCATTACCCAACATAGATTTTCTTCTATTTAATTCGTCCTTTGCAGAAACATTGCCCTCTTGGTCCATGGTTTTTTGGTCCATAAGATTTTCTTGCCAATCACCCATTCCAGATTCCAAATTTCTAGGCGCATTTAACGAATGATCTTTTCCACTTAATCTTTGATTCATAGAAATAACATCTTTTTCTTCTACAGCTAATCTATTTGATATTTCTTGTATTACTTCAGGCGATAATTTATTTTCATCATAAATCTTTAAATCATTTTTAACTTTTTTAAGATTAAAAAATAATTTCTTTTGAGCAGAAGTCGTCCCTATTTTTACTAATGACCAGGAATGTAAAATATATTCTTGAATTGCTGATTTGATCCATAACATAGCATAAGTGGCGAGTCTAAATCCTCTTTCTGGATCAAATCTTTTAACAGCTTTCATTAAACCTATATTACCTTCACTAATTAAATCTGAGACAGGAAGTCCATATCCTTTGTAACCCATAGCTATCTTAGCAACCAACCTCAAATGACTTGTAACTAAAGTATGAGCAGCATTTATATCTTCATGCTCTCTCCAGCGTTTTGCCAACATATATTCCTCATCTTGCCTTAAAATCGGAAAATTTTTTATTTCGGCCATATACCTACGTAAACTTCCACCCGTAGAGACTGTTGGCAATGTAACATCAGACATCAAGGTTCTCCATTTTCTTACATAGAAATCATATGATAACTTTAATATAAATTATCAATACTTTTATTGTGTTTATTTAACTCTATTTCTAAATTTTTCATATCATATGGTAAATTTTGTGTAAATTGCATAAATTTTTTATTTATAGGATGCTGAAAGCTTATACTACCAGAATGCAAAGCTTGTCGACTAAAATTTGTCATAATATCTGGCATTTGCTTGGATTTATTCTTTCCTCTAGTATAAATGTTATCTCCAATTATTGGAAAACCAATATGAGATAAATGCACTCTGATTTGATGTGTTCTACCTGTCTGCAAAATACATTGAAGTTTAGAGGCATAGTGATATGACTTTAAAATTTTGTATTGCGTTACAGCTGATCTCCCCCCCTTTTTAGTTACAGCCATTTTAAGTCTGTCTTGTGGATCTCTGGCTATATTAAGGTTTATCTCACCTTTGACTATTTTAGGAGTCCCCCATACAAAAGCCTTATAAATTCTCTCAACTTTCTTTAAACTAATATCCTTTGATAAAACCCTATGTGCAGTATCGTTCTTAGCCGCCAACATTATGCCAGACGTATTTTTATCAAGTCTGTGAATTATGCCAGGACGTTGCACTCCTCCTATCCCTGATAAATTATTCCCGCAATGATGTAACAAAGCATTTACGAGGGTATCTTTATCATTACCAGGTCCTGGATGTACCACCATTCCAGCTTTTTTATTAATTACAATAATAAACTCATCTTCGTATAATATATCCAATGGGATATTCTGAGCCTCTAATTGTAGCTCTTTTATTAAAGGAATTACTATTTTGATTTTTTGGTAAGATGAGACTTTAAATGCCGGGTCTTTTACATTTTTTGAATTTATGTATAATCCACCTTGTAATATTAATTTTTTTACATAAGATCTACTATATTCAGGATTAATGAGTGCCAATAGTTTATCTATCCTGTTTCCAGACTGGACAGGAGTAATAATAAATTCAATTGGTTCTTTTGCAATTTTCATATTGATGTCATTATTATATAATTTTTAATACGATATTAGGCGAAAAATTATGCGGGGTCTAAAATTTTTAGTTATATTTATGGGTGTACTAATAGTTATTGGCACCTCTCTACTATTATATCTAATAGTCTTTAAAAATAAGAATATCGAGACTGGCAACTTCCAGAANAAATACCCTCTTGAAATAAGCATNAATATTCCNANAAACTCTAAAATATTGNATATAACNTCTANCCAAAATCACATAATTTTGGAATTAGAGGAAAACAATAAATACAAAATAATAATTATAGATATATCATCAGGGAAAGTTGTAAAGAAAATAAATATTGATGAGAATTAACTTCGAGAAAATTCAATGAATTTTATTATGACCAGCCAAGTAAAAAATAATATTTTTAATTTCTGCCTAAAACAATATCCTAAAGAGGCATGCGGATTATTACTAGGAAATATAAGTAAGGNTAATATAAGATGCACTTTTTCTATTAATTCTAAAAACATGGCTAANAATCCATATAAATTCTTTGATATAGACGTTAGAAATATTTTTAAAGCTGAGTTGTTCTCACGAAACAATAATATATCTTTATTGGGTCATTTTCATAGTCATCCTGATAGTCCCAGTGGAGATATTCCTTCAAAACATGACATTAAAAACATAAGTAATTTAAAATATCATTGGATCATAGTAAGTATAAAAAATAAAATGATAAAAAGTGTGTCAGCATTCACTCCACATAATATTCAAAATTCCAAATTAAATGANTTTAAAAAAATTAATTTAGTTATTGAAAATCAAACAGAGAAATATGAATAATAATTGTATATATAATTCAATTTTTATAAACAACATGAAGGCAACAATTTAAATGGTCGATAAAGAATTAAATAAACAAGCTTTATCAATTATAATGGATATAAGAAAGGCTGAAAAATCTGGAGATAGAATTCCTCTCTACAAAATGACACATATTGAAGCTCGCAATGCTTATTTAGCAATGAGAGAAAGCCTTTCCCCACCGCCACCAAAAGTTTATCAGGTTAAAAATTTTGTTATTAATAAAAATAATGCTGAAATACCAGTACGATACTATAGAGGAGCACAACATAAAAAAGGACATATATTACCTATTACTGTTTTTTTTCATGGTGGAGGTTGGGTCATAGGGGATCTTGATACNCATGACGTGGTATGTAGGCANCTAGCTAATTTAGGAAATTTTGATGTAATATCAATTGATTATAGAATGGGACCAGAGAACCCTTTTCCTGCTGCTGTTNACGATGCTATNGCNTCTATCGAATGGGTTAAAAGCAACAAATTGGGATTACCTATCAANAATTCTAGAATTACTGTATGTGGAGATAGCGCTGGAGGAAATCTAGCAGCTGTATGCTGTATTAACTCAAAAATAAACTTTGGTCCTTCNATCATTTATCAGGCTCTTATATATCCNGCAACACATATGGGAAGCAATTATCCATCAAAGAGTAAATATGATGGTTANATTTTATCAAAAAAGCTAATGCAATGGTTTCAAGAAAAATATATACNGAAGAGTAATAANAATTCTATTTATAATGATTGGAGGGTGTCTCCAATTTGTTCNGATCAGTTAAGTAATTTACCTCCTTCACTAGTAATAGTTGCTGGATGTGATCCTCTAAAGGATGAAGGACTNGCATACGCTAAGAAATTAAANAAATTNGGTAACGACTCAGAAATTATATCCTTTGAGGGCCAAATTCACGGTTTTTTAACTATGGGAGCTAGAATAAACGANACAGAAAANTTAATAAACATTGTAGCAAAAAAAATTAATACGGCATTAGAAAGNTAACTTAATTATGAGTAAATTTATCTTTTTTCTAAATATTGATCTACTACATTCGATAAATGCTTCATAATACCTCTTCTATATTCTTCGTTTATCAATAAATTATAGTCTTGTCTGTTAGAAATAAAACCCATTTCGATTAAAACCGAGGGCACATCTGGGGCCTTTAATACCGCAAATCCAGCTTGCCTATGAGGTCTAGCAAGTAAATTAATATCAGAATTTTTGCTATATTTAATAAACAATTGGGCAAATTCAATTGAACTATTTTTCGTCTCTCGTCGTGTTAAATCAATTAAGATATCTGAGACTTCTTTTTCTACTTCCTCTAGGTCTACCCCTCCAATTAAATCTACTTTATTCTCGGATTCTGCTAAGGACTGAGATAAAATATCTGAAGCCTTTTCAGACAAGGAATATATACTCATTCCTCTAGTATTTTTATTATATGTTGAATCAGCATGAATAGATATAAATAGAGCGGCAGATTTTTTTNTTGCAAATTTTACTCTATTAGAAAGNCTAATAAACNTGTCATTATTTCTTGTTAAATATACTTCATAACCTTTATTTCTTAGTTGTTGCGCTAAATATTTGCTAGCCGAAAGTGTGATATTTTTTTCTTTCAAATTACTCCTAGAAGCGCCTGGATCTCTACCTCCATGACCCGGATCAACAACTATTGTTTTTTTAGGACTAGAATGCTTTTCAAAGTACAAATCAATAATTAAACTATAGCTTTTATTAGATTCAAATATAACTGGTGTATACGAAAGTTTTTTTAATTTTTTTTCTAGATCAAAGACTATCCTAGTACCACCCTCTTCTAACTCCCCTATTCTATAATCATTTAATAAAGTTATTTTTTTAAAATTACTTTTTATTGATTTTTTAGATTTNAAATCAACGACTAATCTTGTAGGATTATTAAGTGTAAAAATATTACCTCCAAGAAAGCTNTTTGAAAAAAACAATATTCTAACTTTATTACTTGAGTTTTTAAAATCTAAATTAATTTCCGCTGCTGGAGTAGAAAACTGATCCAAACACATAAATAAAAAAATCGTTATAAAAATAAAAAAACTTAATCTCGGAAATATTTTTGAAGACATTAACAAAACAATCTTATTAATTCTAAATTTAATAGTGACATACAAAAATACTTATTAGTACTATTATATAAATATGTTTATTATGTAAGAAGATATTTTACAAAATGATAATAATAATATATAGAGATTGGTTTATATAATAAAATTTTACTAAAGTTAAGATACTTAAATTACAGTTTTAAATAAATATANTTTCAAATAAGAAACTAATAAAATGCATAAATACGCAAACATTATAAAAAAATTAAACTATATAGATTTACTATATAAAAATTATAGCGATGAAAAATATAACTATTANAAGAGCTCTAAATACAATCACTATGGTAAAGAGCCTGTTAAAAAGGTAGTTATTTCAGTTTGGAGTGAGAAGATAAATGAAAAAGAATATGCTTATAGATGGTGCATATCCGGAAGAAACAAGGGTAATAGTAACTAATGATGATGAAATAGATGACTTTGATCATGAAACAAAAAATAAACAACAGATTAGAGGTAATTTATACTTAGCTAAAATAGCAAGAGTAGAACCNTCTTTACAGGCGGCATTTGTAGANTATGGTAAAGAAAGGCATGGATTTCTTCCTTTTAGTGAAATTCATCCAGATTATTTTCAAATACCTATAGCAGACCGTAAATTACTTGTTAAACATGAAAAAGAACTAACCGAAAAATTTGCTCCCAAGGAAANCAGTTCTNCGGAAGATGGTGAGAATTTTATTGACGGAAAAGAGACTATTCAAGACTCTAACAACGCCGCCTTAAATGTTAATTCAAGATTGGTTAAAGAAAGAGAAAAAATCTTTAATAAATACAGAATCCAAGAAGTTATAAAAAAAGGCCAAATATTATTAATACAAGTTGTAAAAGAGGAAAGAGGAAATAAAGGTGCTGCTCTAACCACCTACATNTCTCTTGCAGGAAGATACTGTGTATTAATGGCGAATACTGCAAGAAAAGGGGGTATAAGTAGAAGAATTACTCAATCAAATGTTAGAAAAAAACTCAGATTAATAATAGATTCTTTAGATATTCCAGAAAACATGGCAGTTATAATTAGAACAGCTGGAGAAAAACGTACCAAATTAGAAATNAAAAGAGACTACAGTTATATAGTTCGNACATGGGAAAAAATTAGAGCAATTACTTTAAACTCNGTCGCACCTATATTAATTCATGAAGAAAATAATATAATTAAAAGAGCTATAAGGGACTTGTTTACCTCTGAAATTAGTAACATACATATTGATGGAGAATCNGCATTTAAGTCTGCTCGTGAATACATGAAGACTTTAATGCCAAGTAAAGTAAAAATNATTAAAAATTATAAAGAAAAGATACCTATATTTCAGTTTCATAACTTTGAAACCAAGCTAGAAAAAATGCANGACCCAATTGTTCACTTAGATAGCGGAGGTTATATCGTTATTAACCAAACCGAAGCTCTAGTTGCAGTAGATGTTAATTCGGGNAGAGCAACCAAAGAGAGAAANATTGAAGAAACAGCTCTACAAACTAATAAGCAAGCAGCTANAGAATTATCGAGACAATTAAAACTAAGAAATTTATCTGGCTTAATAATCATAGATTTCATTGATATGCTTGATAATAAGAATAATAGAATTATTGAAAACACTCTTAAGCAAAGCCTTAGTTCTGATAGGGCAAAAATACAAGTTGGTCAAATCTCATCATTTGGATTACTAGAGATGTCTAGACAAAGAATAAGACCAAGCATATATGAAGCAGAGTTTATTGATTGTCATGCATGTCATGCTAGTGGAAAAATTAGATCTTTGGAATCGCAAAGCCTAAAAGTATTACGTCAAATTCAAGAAAAAGTGAATGGGTTAAACGAAAAAAACCTATACTGTAAAATTAAAAAAGATATTGCTATTAATATACTTAACAATAAAAGAAAAGAATTATCCGATATAGAAACTAGAGTCAGAGTTAACATTAATATTATTCCAGATGAAAAAATTGAAAATGAATGCGAATTTATCGAACATATAAATGCTTTTCAGTCGAATAACCGTATGGGGAAGAAGAAAGAATTTTCAAATAGNAGTGANAAAAGATTAGGCACAGAACGATCAAGCCCCAAGCTAAATAATGTTAATCATAATACTGTCAAAAATAAATTAAAAAATAGAGACNCAGCTAAAAGTACTACTAAAAATATGACAACCAACAATAAACCACATAGAAAAATTGATAATAAAATAATTAANAAAACAAATAATATAAAGACTCAAAAAAACAGTGAAATAATTCCACTTAATTTTGAAAGAACTAATGGAAAAATAATAGAAAATGAAGAAAATACGATAAATAATATTACACCTAAAAAGGAATTACAGAAAAAGGCTGTAAAAAAAATAGTCAGTAGAGAGAANAAAACTGATAATACAAATAAAAAANCCTATGCTATAAAAACAAAACTGAAAGAAAAAAACATTAAATCTCCTGCAAAAAGTGGCTGGTGGAATAAAAATACTGACACCAAATAATTTTCATTAAAATTTTATTTTTTGATCCACTCTTTTATTCTTTTTGCTCCCTCTGATACTTTATCAGAAGGACCTCCATAGGAAAATCTTATAAAATTTTTGCCATATTTTCTATCAAAATCTANTCCAGGAGTGCATGAAACCCCTACTTCTTTTAATAGACTTAATGCTAAATCAGCAGAANTATTAGAAATTTTAGTTATATCTACATACAAATAAAATGCTCCATTAGGAGGTGCATAATTTGTTAAGCCAATATCTTCGAAGAGATTTATTAGCAAATCTCTATTATTTTTATAAACAGATACATTTTTATCTAACACATCATAATCATCAAAAACTTTTATTGCAGCAAGTTGAGAAATTGCTGGAGGACATAAAAAACAAGCCATGGCAAGCCTTTCTAGTATNCGTATTGCNCTTTTNGGGGCTATAATCCAACCTAATCTCCANCCCGTCATAGAAAAATATTTAGAGAAGGAATTTACTACTATTGCTTTCCTATCATAAGATAAAACTGTATTAGAACGATTTTCATATTCTATTCCATGATAAATTTCATCAGAAATTATTTTTATATTATTTTTTCCACACCACTTAGATATTTTTAACATTTCTAAATTATCAATAATACTACCGGTTGGATTAGCTGGAGATGCAATAATTAAACCCTTTAGATCTAAAGATGATTTTTTTAACATTGACAGCGTCGGTTGATAACCACTATTTATATTACCCTCTATAATCACAACCTCTATACCCAAAGCTTTTAAAGCATTTGTATAAGCAGGATAATAAGGGCTCATGATTCCTACTTTGTCTCCTACATCAAAAAACGCTAATAAAGATAAGATAAACGCCCCTGACGCACCTACCGTCACCACTACACATCCTGGGTCTACTTCTTCCTTATACCATAATTTATAGTGAAGAGATATTGCCTCCCTTAGTTTAGGCATACCCAAAGCTTCGGTATATCTATAACTACTCTCTTGAATGATTGATTCTAAATATTTCAGTACATGACTGGGAGTATTAAAACCTGGTTCTCCTACATCCATATGAATAATATCTTTCCCCTTGGATTCTAATATATTAGCTCTTTCCATCATTTCCATAGCTACAAAAGCTGCAATATCCGACCTATTTGAGAAATTATTTTTTACCAAAAATGATGCTCCCATCCTAAGTTTAACTAGTATACTGTATAAAATTAGCCTAATTTAGTGTTATCAGGAATTTTATATGACTAAAAGCAAAATTATAAATATGAGAATAGATTTTAGTACTTTCAAGTTAATTAGCATATTTTTTGCTGCTACTTCTTTATTCCTTACAATATTTGTTAGAAATTCAAATTGCCAAAATCTTTCCCTTATACAAGATGCTGAAATTGAAAACACTCTTCTTGAGTGGGTTTTGCCTCTATATAAGGTTGCTGGGCTAAATTCAAATTCGGTTAAGATGTATTTAATAAATGATGATAGTATTAATGCATTTGTTGCTGGCGGGCAAAATATATTTATAAATACAGGACTAATTTTACATTCTCTTGATCATGAAGCAGTTATAGGAGTCATGGCACACGAAATAGGACATATTGCAGGAGGCCATTTAATAAGAACAGAGATAGCTAGAGAACAGTCTACTGCTGCTGCAGCTATTGGTACTATAGTTACTGTTGGGTTACTTGTAGCTGGTCAAATTGCGGATGNTGACATCGGTGGNGCNAGCAATTTAGGTACTTTAGGAATGACTGTTGCACAAAGAANTTTCTTAAAACACACTAGAGATAATGAAAAAACAGCAGATATATCAGCACTAAAATATTTAAATTTAGTAGGACGTTCAGCAAGGCCGCTTGCAAAANTTTTAAANATTATTGGGAAACAAGANCTTCTACATGAGAGCAGGCAAGACCCTTATTTAAGAACNCACCCATTTTTTAAGGACAGGATAGAAACAATAGAAGCAAATATAAGTGCTAATAAACTTAAATATGTAGAAAACCCTGAGGAAAAATTACGATACCAGAGGATTGTAGCTAAAATTATAGCCTTTACTGAACCACCAGGAAAGACNTTACTACTTTATCCTAAAAATAATAATTCTATAGCAAATCGTTATGCTAGAGCTATTGCTTATCTTAGAATGCCTGATTTTAATAAAGGGTTGTCAGAAATCAATTATCTCATTAAAAACTATCCGAAGGATCCNTATTTTCCTGAACTTTTAGGCCAAATGNTTTTNGAGAATGGNAAACCTGAAAAAGCNNTAACTGCACTAAANTTATCTTTAGATTTACTTCCTAATGAACATTCAATAATGCTGTCGTTAGCNAGAGCTCAATTAGAAGTTAATNAAAAAAGTCAAACTATAAAAGCATTAAANAATTTAAAAAAAATAATTNAAATGAACTCAGAAGATTTACATGCGTGGAGATTGATATCTATATCTGAGGCTAGACTAGGAAATCACGGNCGCGCAAATTTAGCGGCNGCAGAAAGAGCCTATAGAATAGGAAAGTTTGANTTAGCTATAGGATTTGCAAAAAAAGCTAGAAAAATCTTTAAAAAAGGAACACCCAATGATCTTAGAGCGCAGGACATAATATTTTACTCTNNAGAAAAAAATTAAATAATTTAAATTAATTTNTTTTTATTATAAAATACATTTATATAAATNATTAGGAGTATCTAATTTGCCTTCAAGAATTTTTTTTAAAAATATTATCAACTTATTTGCTTTTTCTATTACTATTTTTTTAATATCCGTTAGTCATTCAGAGGAAAATATAGACAGAAAAGAAATAGAAAGCATAATTCATGAATATATAATGAATAATCCAGAATTAATTATTAAATCTGTTGAAAAACTAAGNCAAGTTGTAGAACAAGAAGATGATGACAAAAAGAATTTTTTAATTAAAAATTTTGAATTATTCGCAAATGATAAAAATATTCCTTGGCAAGGAGAAGAAAATGCCAGTGTCATTTTGATTGAATTTTTTGATTATAATTGTGGTTACTGCAAAAAATCTTTAGATGCGATAACTAATATACTGAAAAGTTATAACAATATTAAAGTATCCTTTAGAGATTACCCCATTTTATCAACAACCAGCACTTCTGCTGCAAAAGCTGCTTTAGCTGCACAAAAACAAGGAAAGTATTTTAATTTTCATAGTAATCTTATGAAATTTCAAGGGAACTTGACTGAAGAAGAAATATTTAATATAGCAAAAAGTAGTGGATTAAAAATTAAACAGCTAAAGTTAGATATGGATGATCCTGAAATAGCGGCTATTATTAACGATACCCACGATCTTGCAAAATCATTAGGAATTAGAGGAACTCCAACATTTTTAATTAATGGCAAACTATTTGCCGGCGCATTAGACGAGAATAGACTTAAATTTTTGATTGATGAGGCTTTATCAGAAATATAAACATTCAACTGTAAAAAATATATAAATTTATATATAAANACATATAATTAGCTAATTAAGATTTATAGAGATTAAATATGAATAATATGNTGACTTTACTAATCACAAAACTTTTTGGGAAAAAAGCAGGAGAAGATCATCTTGGTAATAAATATTTCTATAGATTAGTAAAAAANAATAAAGAAAAAAGATGGGTGATTTATAAAGGTGAACCTGATGGATCATCCGTTCCTTCCCATTGGCAAGCATGGTTAACTAGAACCGTAAACTCCATTCCTATTAACAAGAAAAAATATAAATGGCAAAAAAAACACGTACCAAATCTTACAGGAAGCCAAGATGCTTATAACTCGTTAGAAAATATTTTTGATAATAACCTAAAAAAGAAGCACACTGCTTACTCATCTTGGAATCCCAACTCTAAANAGGTANATAAAATTGACGNCAAAAAATNAAAAAANTTCTTTTCTTCCTAAAGTATGGAAAGATAAANANAANAAACCNATTTCATGTATTGAGAAAATTAAAATCTTAAATGAGAATATAATGGAAATTAAACAATTAAGTGATGATGCAATCGAAGATGCTAAGCTAATGGGTGTAGATCCCGATCAAATTACATCTGTAATAATAAACACTTTAAATAAGAAACAATAGATATAATATTATAAGTTAATATGNTAAAAAAAATATGCATTATATTTATATTAATAAATTTNATGAGCTTTATCAGANTTTCCTATGCTGAAANCAAAAACACTAGTTTTTTTCAAATTATAAACAAGATCACTGGCAAGAGTTTTGTGATTACAGTTTCCCCAGATACACAGGAAAGAATAGATAATTTAATAATAAAAGTTAATGATTGTTTAATTAATAATGACAAATCAANTTACGCAAGCTTTCTAAAAGTAGAAAATAGNAAGAATAATAAAAATTTATTTAGTANTTGGATATTTTCAAATAATCCGAGTATTTCAGAATTTNCNNATCCAATTTATGCAATTAAACTTGTAAAGTGTGAGGATTTAACTAAGCAATAAGATCTTTTCCAGTAGGATATAAACCAGATTCTAAGGATCCAGAAGAACTAAATTGAAAAAAACTAGCCTTAATTTTAATAGCTACTTTCAAAATATCCATNAATTCATTTCTNATAATTTCTTTTGCGCCAAATATTTTAAGATGTTTAGTAAAAAATTGTGTATCTACAATCATGAAATTTCCAAATCTTAGACGCTCTATTAAATGAATTAATGCTACTTTACTAGCATCTGTTTTAAAACTAAACATGCTTTCTCCAAAAAATACCGCACCTATAGATACTCCATAAAGTCCCCCTACTAAAATATTATTTTCAAAACACTCTATACTATGTGCATATCCTATTTTGTGTAAATTAAGATAAACATTCTTTATACTAGAGTTTATCCAAGTTGATTCTCTTCCAGGCCTAGATTTAGCACACGCATCCACCACACTCTCAAACTTAGTATTAATTTTAATATCAAAAGGTTGTTTTTTTAGAAATCTTTTTAACCTTTTAGGAATTTTAGCCTCACTCAATATAATAATTCCTCTATTCTCTGGATCTACCCAGAAAACATCTGGACTTGTTGAGTTCTCAGCCATAGGGAAAAGGCCTTTTTTGTACGCTCCCAGTAAAGTTTCCGCATCAATTTTTATAATAGGATTCTCTATTTTATTTACCATTATTTTTTAAGAGCTTTTCCAGCCATCTAATATCATATTCTCCTTTNGTAAAATCGACATCATTTAATATTCTTTTATGNAAAGGAATAGTAGTTTTAACTCCCTCTATAACATATTCATTTAATGCACTTTTTAACTTATTAATNGCCTCATTTCTATTTTTNCCATGGACGATTAATTTAGAAATTAAACTATCATAATTAGGTGGGATNTTANATCCAGCATATAGTGCAGAATCAACTCTAACTCCCAACCCTCCAGGAGCATGATACATCTCCACTTTCCCTGGAGAAGGAAGAAATGAAAAAGGATCTTCAGAATTAATTCTACATTCTATAGCATGTCCAGAAAAATTTATATCTTTTTGCTTAATAGTAAGTTTAAGACCCGCAGCAACTCTAATCTGCTCTTTTACTAAATCAATGCCTGAAATCATTTCAGTTACAGGATGCTCAACTTGAATTCTAGTATTCATTTCAATAAAATAAAAATTNCCATTTTCATATAACATTTCAAANGTACCAGCTCCCAGATATCCAAGTTTTTTTACAGCTTTAANAATAGTTCTTGCCATAAGATTTCTTTCAGNTTTTNTAATTGCTGGCGACGGAGCCTCTTCTAATATTTTTTGGTGTCTTCTTTGTAGCGAACAATCGCGCTCACCTATATGGACCACATTTCCATATTTATCCGCAAATAATTGAAACTCTATATGCCTAGGATTAGATAGATATCGTTCTACATAGACNCTGTCATNTCCAAAACTAGCTTTTGCCTCTGATCTCGCAGTGTACCAAGCGTNTTCAAGCTCACTTTTNTTTTGAGCTACTTTCATNCCNCTTCCNCCGCCNCCTGAAGATGCCTTTATTANAATTGGAAATCCTAATTTCTTGGNTATATTTTTCAAATCCTTTATGGACTCGACTGGACCTGGCGAACCCGGGACCAAAGGAATATTTAATTGCTGCATAGCTTTTCTTGCTGAAACTTTNTCTCCCATTATAGATATATGTTCTGGTTTTGGACCTATAAAAATTANACCNTGCTCAGCAATAATTTTTGAAAACTTAGCATTTTCAGACAATAATCCATAACCAGGATGAATAGCTTCTGCACCAGTAATTTCTGCCGCGGANATTATTGCAGGTATATTTAAGTAACTTTTACTTACAGAATTAGGGCCTATACAAACACTTTCATCAGCTAATCTTACATGCATAGCTCTGTCATCAATTTTAGAGTGTACAGCGACAGTTTTAATACCCATCTCGTGACAAGCTCTATTAATCCTTAAAGCGATTTCGCCTCTATTAGCTATCAATACTTTTTTAAACACTTTAATATTNNTTCTTATCTTCTACTATAACTGCAAGAATCTCTCCGAATTCTACAGGTGTTTCATTTTTTACAAGTATTTCTTTTACTTCACCACTAAAAGGAGATCTAACAGGGTTCATAGTCTTCATTGCTTCAATTATAAATAATTGTTCTCCTTCTTTAACCTTACTTCCCACTTGGATGAATNNCTTCGCTTCCGGAGATGGAGCNAAATAAAGAGTACCTACCATAGGAGCTGAAACTGATCCAGGAACTGGNGCATTCGTATGCATACCAGTATTATCACCATCTTTTGGCATATTCAAAAATCGAGTTGTATTAGANGNAAATTCACCACTTATTAAATTTCGCGCNACTGTTATAGACGACATACCTTGCTTAATTGTAATCTCCGACAAATCATTTTCTTTCAATAGTTGAGAAATTTCTTCTATCAACGACTTGTCTATAGAAATTCTGCCCATTTCATACTCCTCTAATTTAACAAGTTAGACTTAAACCATTTTAATAATAGTTTTTAACGCTATCTCATAACTTAAAAAACCAAAACCACATACAGAACCTTCNGCTATATATGAAATAAATGAATTACNACGAAACCATTCACGACTATAAATATTAGACATATGTACCTCTATTACAGGTTTAGAGAATATACGCAAAGCATCTAACAATGCAATCGACGTATGTGTATAAGCTCCTGCATTTATAATGATTCCGGAATATTTATTACNTGCNTCTTGGATTTTATCAATCAAAACGCCCTCATAATTACTTTGAAAAAAATTTATATCACAATCATATAGATGAGCTAATACAGTTAGCTTTTCATTAATTTCTTCCAAACTTTTGGATCCATAGATATTNTTTTCTCTATTTCCTAGAAAATTNAGATTTGGTCCATTTAAAACTAAAATTGTACTTAATTTTTGCATAAAAAAAACCTATAATNAGCCTTCTAATAAATATCAGAGAGAATAATAAAGAAAGTATACAATAATTANANAATTAACCAAGAAATGAAAACGCTAAATGAATAAGAAAAAAATAAAAGTTTATATAAATGGCAAAATTATTNATTTTGAAGAAAAAANAACCATATATNAAATGTTAAAAAAATTAAAAATAAAGCCTAATAATATTGCTATAGAATGTAATTTAGAAATAATAAATAGATCTCAATATGNTCANTTTAAAATAGATAATGATTACAAAATTGAAATTGTAAACTTCATAGGGGGAGGAAAATTATAACATTACATAATATTAATAAGGATATATGGAGATTAGGAGGAAAAGAATTTTATTCTCGTCTTATCATNGGTAGCGGAAAATTTAAAAGCTTTGAAGNNAATCTCAGTGCATTAGAATCTTCAGGAGCTGAAATTATTACTGTTGCAGTAAGAAGAGTAAACATATCAAATCCTAATTCTCCTAGGCTTACTGAAGTAATAAGCCCTAAAAAATATACCTACTTACCTAATACTGCAGGTTGTCATAATGCTGAAGAAGCGGTTAGAACCTTACGACTGGCAAGAGAAGCTGGAGGGTGGGAGTTAGTAAAGCTAGAAATAATAGGTGACAACAAAACATTATATCCCAACATGATAGAAACTCTAAAAGCTGCTAAAACTTTAACTAAAGATAGTTTTAAAGTAATGGCATATTGTTCCGATGATCCAATTCTTGCTAAACAACTAGAAGAATGTGGTTGTGTGGCAATTATGCCTTTAGGCTCTCCTATTGGATCAGGATTAGGCATACAAAATAAATTTAACACTAAAATTATTATTGAAAATTGCAATGTTCCAATTATAATTGATGCTGGTGTCGGAACCGCATCAGATGCGTGTATAGCTATGGAATTAGGTTGTGAAGGGGTCCTAGTAAATTCTGCTATAGCATTAGCAAATAATCCTATATTAATGGGAAAATCAATGAAATTAGCTGTTGAGTCAGGAAGAAAAGCTTTTTTATCAGGAAGAATGTCTAAAAATAAATTTGGTATAGCTAGTACTCCAGAAAAGGACTTTTAAAAACTAAAAAGGAGAGTGATCAAGATGACTAATATTAATAGACAAGTAATAATGAAAACTAGACCAGTAGGAATGCCAGTTCTAGAAAACTTTGAAATCATAGAATCTCCAATACCAGAAATTAGGCATGGGGAAGTCCTGATTAAAATATTATGGTTATCTTTAGACCCATATATGAGAGGAAGAATGAGTGCTGCAAAAAGTTATGCTGCATCTCTTAATGAAGGAGATGTAATAATGGGAGGAGCAGTTGGACAAGTCGTAAATTCTAATACTTCACAATTTAAAGAAGGTGACATAGTGGAAGGATTTACTTTAGGCTGGCAAGAATATGCTGTAACGACACCATCAACAATAAGAAAGATTAACCCTGACCTTGCACCTATTCAAACGGCNGTAGGAGTGCTTGGAATGCCAGGTATGACTGCTTTTTTTGGTCTATTACATGTAGGCAAGCCAATACCTGGAGATACTGTAGTTGTTTCAGCAGCATCTGGAGCNGTAGGGCAATTAGTAGGCCAAATTGCCAAAATTGCCGGATGTTATGTTGTAGGTATAGCGGGTGGAAAAGAAAAATGTTCTTTCATAACTGAAACTCTTAATTTTGATGCTGCTATTGATTATAANAATGAAGATATTGACAAAAAATTAACAGAATACTGTCCTGATGGAATTAATGTTTATTTNGATAATGTTGGAGGAAAAATCACNGACNCGGTTATTAATCAACTTGCAAACTATGCCAGAGTAGNTGTTTGTGGTGTAATTTCACAATATAACCTGNTAGAACCTGAATCAGGACTAAGAACCCATAGATCCATGNTAACTAATCAGGCTACAACCGAAGGCTTTCTTGTTTTTCAATTTNCTCAAAAATACCATATAGCTATTAAAAGAATGGCAAAATGGATAAAAGAAGGAAAAATTAAATACAAAGAGGATACTGTTGAAGGATTAGAAAACGCTCCAAGTGCCTTTATAGGATTGATGAATGGTAAAAATTTTGGAAAGCTACTAATAAAAGTTTCTGAATAATCTATTCATCCTTTTTTATTTTATTAATTTTTAAAGCTAACTCCTTNAANTGATCATTATCTATATCAGAAGGCGCATTCATTAGTAAATCTTGCGCCTGCTGATTCATAGGAAACATAATAACTTCTCTAATATTGGGCTCATCAGCAAGCAACATTATAATTCTATCTATACCTGGTGCTATTCCACCATGGGGAGGGGCACCGTATTTAAAAGCATTATAAAGTGCTCCAAAACGTTTTTTTAAATCTTCAGATGTGTATCCAGCTATGCTAAAAGCCTTTTCCATAATATCTGTTCTATGATTTCTAATNGCTCCTGAAGATAATTCAATTCCATTACATACAATATCATATTGCCATGCTAAGATTTTAAGAGGATCCTTAGTCTTTAGGCTTTCCATGCCTCCTTGAGGCATAGAAAAAGGATTATGACTAAATATAATTGAATTAGTCTTAACATCCAATTCATACATAGGAAAATCTANAGTCCAACAAAATTTAAATACATCCTTTTTAATAACATTCATTTCNTCAGCTATACGCATTCTAGCTCTACNTGCAAAATTAGATGCATCTGAAATATTATTACAAATAAAAAATACGGCATCTCCNTCNNCAGCNCCCGATATTTTTTTTATACTATCTATTGCTTCCAATGATAAAAATTTAGCTATGGGTCCTTTAGCTTCATTTTCAGAAAATATTACATAACCTAAACCTGGTTGTTCTTGTTCTTGAGCCCANTTATTAAGTTTATCAAAAAAAGAACGCGGTTTCTGATATACTGAAGGAGCAAGAATCGCTCTTACTACAGCACCTTTTTCTATTTGTCCTAAAAAGGCCTTAAATGTTACACCTTTTAACAAAAATGATTCTGTCACATCGCAAATTTCTAAGGGATTTCTTAAATCAGGCTTATCGGTACCATATTTTAATATAGCATCTTTATAAGATATCCTAGGAAATGGTAATGGTGTTACCTCCCAACTTGAAAACTCTTTAAACAATCCATATAATANAGGTTCTATAACATTAAATACATCTTNTTGAGTNGCAAAAGACATCTCCATATCTAANTGATAAAACTCACCNGGACTTCTATCAGCTCTTGCGTCTTCATCTCTAAAACATGGTGCTATTTGAAAATATTTATCAAATCCTGANGACATTATTAATTGTTTAAANTGCTGAGGAGCCTGCGGTAAAGCATAAAATTTTCCTGGATTAAGTCTAGAAGGAACCAGAAAATCCCTTGCACCTTCAGGCGATGAAGCAGTCAATATAGGTGTTTGAAACTCATAAAATCCTTTTTCAATCATTCTATTTCTTATTGAAGTGATTATTTTAGATCTAAGAATCATATTTTTTTGCATTTTTGANCTTCTCAAATCTAAAAATCGATTTTTTAATCTTTGTTCTTCACCAAGATCATGTTCTCCTGATACTGGCATAGGTAAAATATCTGACATAGACTCAATAATAAAATTTTTAATACTTACTTCAATATTTCCAGTCGGTAATTTTTCATTTATTAAATCTTCAGAACGCTTAATTACTTCTCCTATAACAGTTACCACACTTTCTAATTTAGTTTCTTCACACTTTGAAAAAAAATTATTATCNCTGTCTACCACTAATTGAACGACACCATATTGATCTCGCAAATCAAGAAATAATAATCCTCCATGATCTCTTTTGCGATCAATCCATCCTGATAATTTTACCTCTTCTCCAATNTTTTTTGAACTTAAGTCTCCACAAGTNTGAGAACGATACAAATGCATAAANATTCCTTTTGTTTACAGATAAAACACATCATAGAATAACAGTCTAATTTAATTAAGTCTTTTTAGACAATATTTNCAATATTTTAAACTAAAAAATAATTAGATTATTTGCCCTAAAGCAAATCTGATGTTATTTCAAACATTATGAACCTTATTTCTACATCAAAAGATATTCAAAACTTATGTAATAAGTTATCTAAAGAAAAGTTTATATGTATTGACACTGAATTTATTAGAGAAAAATATTATTTTGCAAAACTGTGCCTCCTTCAAATTGGAGATTCTNAAGGNAATGGTTGGGCTATAGATACTTTANTCAATGGTATTGATCTTTCACCAGTTTATTCTCTTTTATTAAANCCAGAAATACTAAAAGTATTTCATGCACCTAGGCAAGATTTAGAAATCATTTATAAATTAATGGGNAANATACCNAGNCCTATATTCGATACTCAATCTGCAGGTATGGCTTGTGGTTTTGGAGATTCTGTAAGCTATGAAGTACTTGTAAAAAATTTACTAGAAATTAAAATTGATAAAAGTTCAAGATATAGCGATTGGTCAAAAAGACCCTTACATTTAAAACAATTGGAATATGCGATTGCAGATGTAACCTATTTATCTAAAGTTTATCTATTCTTAAATANACAGATAACTAAGAATAAAAGATCTGTTTGGATTAAAGACGAAGTAGAAAAATTTTATGATACTGATTTATATAAAGNNGATCCTTACTCCGTATGGGAAAAAATNAAAATTAAGCATAGCAATCCCAGAACTTCATGNATACTTAGAGAGATAGCAGCATTAAGAGAACAATTAGCCATAAAAAATAATTTACAAAAAAATATGATTCTTAAAGATGATATTTTAGTAAAAATATCGTTAAACCCTCCAAGAAATATTAATGATTTAAAAAAAATTANAGGNTTGCCCTACTCAAAATTGAGNAATAAAATAAAAAATCTAATAATACTCGCCGTTAATAAAGGGAAAAATAGTGACATCAATAAAGGAATATCTAAAAAAACTCACATAAAATCTAAAGCTCAAAAGTCACTAATTGATATGCTAAATATACTTCTAAAAAATACTGCTGAAACACACAATATTTCAACAAAATTAATTGGCAATAAAAAAGATATGGAAAAACTTGCCTCTGGCATAAGTAATATAAAAATACTAGAAGGTTGGAGATATGACCTTTTTGGAAAAACTGCTTTACAATTCATAGAAGGAAAAATTGCCATCATTTCTAATAATAATAAAATAATCATAAAAAAACTTTAGTCTTTTAATATGTACCTGGATAACCTCCTCCATCTAACAATAAATTTTGTCCAGTAATATAACCCGCNTGNATACTACATAGGAAAGCGCAGGCAACTCCAAACTCCTCAGGNGTTCCAAACCTACCNGATGGATTTTCAGAAGCTCTCCTTTTTCTTACATTTTCAGTGCTTTCTCCNGTTTTCTCAGCTACAAATTGNAANGAACTTCTTAATCNATCTGTATCAAAAGGGCCTGGTAATAAATTATTTATTGTAACATTATGTGCTACTGTTTTTCTTGCTATCCCTGCTACAAAACCCGTCAATCCACTCCTCGCTCCATTAGATAAACCTAGTATATCAATAGGTGCTTTTACTGAGCTAGAAGTAATATTTACTATTCTTCCAAATTTTCTGTTTACCATCCCATCAACATATATTTTTATTAACTCTATTGGTGTAAACATATTAGCTATGCACGCATCAGTCCAATCATCCCTGCTCCAATTTCTAAAATCTCCAGGAGGGGGACCACCTGCATTNTTTACTAGAATATCTGGTTCAGAACATTGATCAGCTAACTTTTCTTGCCCCTCCTCAGTAGTAATGTCAGCACATACTACTTTTACTTCTACGTTAAACTTACTATTTATTTCTTCAGCTGTTTTCTCTAAAGTTANAGAGTTTCTTCCGTTGATTAATACGTTAGCTCCTTCTGAAGCTAACGCCATAGCGCATCCTTTTCCCAAACCTCTACTAGATGCACAAACTATTGCATTCTTACCTTTAATTCCCATATCCATTTTAACTTTCTCCCTCTATTGAGCTTTATTATTTGTTTTTGTAGATAATAACTCTCTTACAAATGGGATTGTAATTTTTCTAGAACTTTGAATAGAAGCAAAATCAATCTTTGCAACTAAACCGTTAGCTGATAAAAAAGATCTATCCATCCTCCTTAAGAGATAATTAACTACTTCCATATCTATCTTCACTCCCTTATCTGAGAATTGCTTTATAATAACTCTTGATAGCAAAGTGTCATCTGGTAAACCAAGATTTACCTGAGATAAAGATAATAACCTAGATTTTAAATCAGCAAGCTTTATACTTAGTTTTTTTATTGGAATTTTTGAAGTAATCATAATTTTAGAATTATTTTCTAATAAAAAATTGAACAAGTGAAGCAAGTTTGCTTCAGATAAATTAACATCTATATCCTCTAAAATTAAGCAGTTATTACTTGATAACTCTAGAATATTTTTTTCCCCTATATCAGAATTTTTTACAAGAATACCATTTGAAAAGTGTTTTAACACGCTAGCAAGATGTGTTTTACCTGCTCCAGACGGTCCTACTACTACCAACCCAAATGTAGACCATCCTGGCCACTTATCAATCCAAGCAACAGCATCTTCATTACTCTTACTAACATAATAGTCTTTCCTCCCCATAGAAGGTAAAGTTCTTAAATCTAAAATCAATTGTTTACTTATAGATTTTAAATTCTTTCGCATAATACTTTTTTCCTCAATTGGAATTCTTGGGGATAAAAGAAAACAAAATTGCTACAATAGGAACAGAAAGTAAAACTCCTAAAATGCCAAATATACTACCGCCTGCCATAAGAGACAGTATAATGATGACTGGATGTAAACCAACATTTTTTCCTATATATTTAGGTACTAAATAATATGATTCAATTAGTTGTCCTATTATAAAAATAATTATAACAATCATTGTGATATTTAAACTAGCAAACTGCATTCCAGTTATACTGAGGGCTATTAGCAACCCTAAAATACTTCCTATATAAGGAATAAATGACAATATTCCTATTGACAAACCAATTACAAAAGCCCCGTCTGTTCCTATTAAAAGTAGAGAGGCAAAATAATATGCTGCTAAAATTACACTAACCGTTAATTGACCCCTAAAAAAAGAGGATACAATACTGTCAGACTGTTTCATTATAGATGTCAATTTTTTAATGTCATTTTTAGGTACTAGGTTTTTAACAAATTCAATCAACTTATCCCAATCACTTAAAATATACCAAGAGACAATAGGAGTGATAATCAGGAGCCCTAAAACATTTATAAAAGCAATTCCAGATTTTATAGCACTTTGTAAAATACTAATAATTGCGAAAATAATTTTCTCACTTTCTTTGATAAGTAAATTATATAATATTTCAGAATATTCAGAGTCATTATAATTATTAGGTATTAATTTGTTTAAATAGGTTAAAACAAAATTAAAATTATTATCAAAAACTGCAGGCATCTTTTCAATCAAGTTACTAAATTGCTCAATAAATAAGGGAACTAAAAAAAGAAAGGTTCCAACAAATATAACGAATGATATTAATAATAATATCGAGACTGATAATTTATGACCTAAACCAAGCTTTTTAAGTTTTAACAGAGAAGGATTTAAAATATATGCAATTATTACTCCTACCACAAAAGGTAACAAAATATCTGAAGCCAGCCACAGAAAAATAAAAAATATTATACTCCAAATTAGCCAGAAATATCTATTTTTATCTACCAAAATATTTGCTCCATAATATTACCATTTATTCTATAACCAAAATATCAGAATTAATTTTAAACTGTTTTNTATCAATTTCATATTCATCTTTATTATGTTCAAAGTTACTTGATATTCTCACATCATATTTATTATCCATGTCAGAATTTGCTTTAATTTCAAAACGATAGCTCTGCATAAGCCTAAGTAAATCAGATTCTTTTCTTATAGAAATATAAGCTTCTAAATTAGCCTTTTTAAGACTCAATGACAGAATTTTTACTTCATTAATCTCACTTAAATTTTGCAAAGTATCCATTATCAACCTCCATTCATTTAAACTACTATAAAACACATCTATATAAATTCTTTTTGCTCTTTGTTTATTACTTTCAAGCCAGTAATCATCAAATTTATCTGATATGATATTAATAGCTCTTAATAAAAAATCATCTAATATCTCTCCAGGAAAAGATTTTAAAACTTTTTCATCAAAAAAATTCTCCTTTTTAACTTCTGAGATAATTGTTGCCCCAAATACACCAAGATAATGATCCTTATTATTAAGAATAATTTTTGATGAAGGAATTAGAATATAAGATAAACCGTATCTAGAAGCAAAATTAGTTAATTTATCTATTTTTAATAAATTTACGTCCTCATAGCTCAAGCTTATTAAATCTTCTGCATCTCCATGAGGAAAAATCATAGGAATAAAATTTTTTCCTTCAGATTGATTTTGCCATAACAATCTCCATAAATTAGGATCATCCCATAGAACCTTTTTTTTATTTAATTCAGATATAGGTATAACTAGTACAGTTGGTGTTTTTTTTTCCAAATAATTCACTTTATTTTTTACTAACCACTGTCTTACAAAACGTTTATCAAACATAACAGAGAACTCAGCATTATAATTATTGTTGTTAAAAGTTTCATGTTTTATTTGATAACCACTAACAAATTTTTTGATTTCTAACTCATCAATTATTTTTTCATTGGGCAGTAATTGATTGTAATTATTTTGGGTTAGAATCCAAGTNAATAACCTTCTAAAAGCCTTTTTCATTGCCCTTTCAGTAGCAAATTCCCTTGTCAAATTGNGATCTTTAGAAACTATATCAATTTTTACATTATCAATTATATAGGTGTTATCTTCGTTACTCATTACAGATGTAGGAGACAAATATAAAATCAATATAAAAAATCTAAGAAAGTTTTTTAAATAGTTTTTGTTATTACTTTCAAAAATTATTTTCATTGTATAAATACCATTTCATTGAAAAACTTTTTATATCATGTATCGTCTATTTAAAATATCTAAACTAGGGATTCTTTAAATACTATGGCTACTTCAGAGAATAACTCAAAAATACTTACATATAAAGATGCTGGAGTAAATATTGAAGCAGGAAATAAACTAGTATCAATAATTAGAAACATAGTAAATAAGACCAAAAGATCAGGATCTAAGGGAACTATAGGTAATTTCGGAGGATTATTTGATTTAGAAAAAGCCGGCTATAAAAATCCTATTCTAGTTTCAGCAACCGATGGAGTGGGCACTAAAATTCTCATCGCAGAAGAAATGAACTCTTATGATTCTATAGGTATAGATTTAGTCGCAATGAGTGTAAATGATGTAGTAGTGCAAGGAGCCGAACCACTATTCTTTCTTGATTACTTAGCATGTGGTAAATTAAAAATAGAAAAAGCCAAAAAAATTATTTCAGGAATTGCAAAAGGAACTAAAATCGCTGGGTGTTCTCTAATAGGAGGAGAAACAGCTGAACTACCAGACATATATAAAGAAAATGGTTATGATTTAGCAGGCTTTGCCTTGGGAGCAGTAAATAGAAATAAAATTTTACCTAAAAAAAACTTAAATACGAAAGATGTAATAATTGCTCTTAAAAGTTCTGGAGTTCATTCAAACGGTTTTTCCTTAATACGAAAAATAATAAAACAGAGAAATATTTCCCTAGCTGATAAAATTTTAGATTTCACTTCGAAAAGTCTAGGAGAAATTTTATTAACTCCGACTAAAATATATGTAAAATCCGTTTTACACCAAAACAATTTAAGTAATATCAAAGCATGCGCTCATATTACTGGAGGAGGAATAATAGAAAATTTACCTAGAGTACTCCCAGATAATCTAACAGCAACAATATATGCTGAAGAAATTAAACCTTCTCCTATTTTTCATTGGATCAAGGAGCAAAATGATATATCAACAGATGAAATGCTAAAAACTTTTAACTGTGGGATAGGAATGTGTGTTATTTCATCACTATCAAAGGCAAATGAAGTAATTAAAATCTTCAATCAAATGGGCGAAAAAGCCAGCATTATTGGAGAGCTAACTGCTAGATCTAATAATAAAANAATTNATTTTACTAACAAAAATAAAATATGGAATTCATAATCTCTTAAATTTTTATCCTACTATTTCTTGTTTTTTAAAAAAGAATGCAATTTCGTTTTCTGCATTTTCTTTACTATCTGATCCATGAACCGAATTAGCTTCNAGAGACTCAGCAAATTCAGCTCTAATAGTTCCGCTCTCTGCTTCTTCAGGGTTTGTATCACCCATAATNTTTCTATACAAAGTTACAGCATTTTCAGCTTGTAGTACTTGTACTACTACTGGACCAGAAGTCATAAAATTAACCAGATCTCTAAAAAATGGNTTTTGTTCATGTATTGAATAAAATTTCTCTGCTTCTTCTATGTTTAAATGTATTCTCTTTTGTGCAACTATTCTTAGTCCTGCTTCCTCTATNAAACTATTAATTTTCCCTGTAATTGACCTTTTAGTAGCGTCAGGTTTTATAATTGATAAAGTTTGTTCCTTCATAATATTAAAAGTACTCCACCTANTAATTAAAATCGAAATATAATTTTAAATTTTAAGTTTTATTTTCTATGAATTCTTTTACATAANCATTGAGCAATCTNACACCAAATGCTGTAGCTCCTAGAGANAAAAGATCAGAATTACTTTTAGACCAAGTTACTCCTGCTATATCTAAATGTGCCCAAGGAATATCATTTANAAATTGCTGAATAAATTTAGCTCCTGCAGTAGAACCTGCTCCTCTTCCTGATCCAACATTCTTCATATCGGCTATNTCAGACTTTATNTCATCATCATATTCTGGTCCTACCGGAAGGCGCCAAACTCTTTCTCCAGTTTGTTCTCCAGATGAAAATATGTTGTCAGCTAATTCCTCATTATTACTAAAAAGTCCAGCTCTTTTGTTNCCAAGACATACAATAACAGCGCCTGTAAGCGTAGCTAAATCAATTAATTTTCTAGGATTAAATTTTTTAATAGCATAAGNCACTGCGTCTGCCAGTACTAATCTGCCTTCTGCATCTGTGTTAATAACTTCTATAGTATGACCTGAATATGATCTNACTACATCTCCNGGCCTCTGAGCTTTACCTGAAGGCATATTTTCTACTAAACCAACGACTGCACATGCATCTACCTTAGCCTTCCTTTTTGCTAGGGTTTTCATGAGTCCTATTACTACTCCTGCTCCTGCCATATCGTATTTCATTTCCTCCATTCCATTGGAAGGTTTAATAGATATACCTCCTGTATCAAAAGTAACTCCTTTGCCCACAAAACAGATATTGGGTTGAGATTTTTTCCTTTTATTATTTCTCCACCTCATAGTAACCAGTCTTGGTTCATTAGCACTCCCTTGCGCTACTCCAAGCAAAGCTCCCATTTTAAGCTTTTTCATTTGTGCTACACCTAAAACCTGAACTTCAACACCCTCTTTTTCTAATTTGATAATCTCTTTAGAAAGGGTAATAGGATTGAGCACATTTGGGGGTTCTGACACTAGATCACGAGTTAAAAANACTCCCTCTTTCAGTGCATTTGAAAANATATTTTTATTTTTTACAGCTTTTGGATNATCTACTAAAACTTCTAAAGCTTTAACATCAGAAACTATTTTAGGCTTACTTTTTGACCTATACTTATTAAAATTATAAGAACGAAGAGAAAANCCTTGTGCAAGCTGAACCGCTGCATCCTNACTAGAAACATTTAAACTTTTATATGATTTTATACTTATTGCTATATTTTTAACTTTTGGGGGAATAATAGAATAAATATTGCCTCCAATCCTTTCAATACCGTCATCTTTAATACTAGAAAAACTTCCTATACCATATAAAATTACCTCTTCAATATTAGGAATATTTAAACCGATCAAAGATAATTTTTCTTTATTTTTTGCACTAAAGGACTTGTTTTTAATTATTCGGGACACCAAACCTTTATTTTTTTTATCTATAGCAAGGATGTCACCATACAGTTTCAAGGAATCATCTAATAAAACTACCAAAAGCTTTACATTTTTAGAATAATTATTTTTGAATAAAACTTTTACCGACATTTTTTACTCCTTCCTAAACTGTATAAATTAATAAAAATATTAAAATACACTATTGATTGTCATATTACATTATAAGTATCATATGCTATATCAAGATTAATATTATAAAGCAAAAATATTTATTAAATTANAATAACAATANAAGGAAAAACATTTGCATCTGATCTCNTTATATATCTTAAGGCAACTTATTGGTCCATTCNTTCTTATAATGATCTCANTAATNGGTATAGTATGGCTAGCNCAATCCCTAAGATTTGTAGAACTNATTGTNCTTAAAGGATTAACATTTGAATNATTCATAAATCTTACTATATTAATTATTCCTAAACTATCAGCTGCGATTATTCCCTTTGTCGCATATTTGGCTACGACTATTACTTTTCTAAAATTAAGTTCTGAGTCAGAAATAATCGCTATGAGAAGTGCGGGAATCAGTAATTTTAGAATTATCCTTGCACCCATCATTTTTGGATGTGTATTGATTATATTGTCGTTCATTCTAGATAGTCATACAGCTCCTACTGCGTTAAATAAATTTAAAAACTTACAGAGTGATATAAGAGATAGATACATTTCTACACTTTTTCAAGAAAAGGTCTTTTCATCTCCTACCTCTGGATTAACAGTGTTTGTAAGGGAAATAGATAAAGCTGGAACTCTTAAAGGTATATTAATACACGATTCTAGAGAACCAAAGAAAACATATACCATTATAGCAGATACTGCAAAAATTGAAAAAACTACAGATGGGCCGTACTTCTTTGCAAAGAATGGAAATAGACAGGAAATAAATTATGAAAGTTTAAATGTATCTTTACTCTATTTTGATGAATACTCTTACAGCATAAAAAACATTGCAGATCGTGAAGAAGATAGATTTAGAGAAGCTAGTGAAAGAAAAACAAAAGAATTATTATACCCAAAAGAAGAATTAAGTGAACTTCATAAAAATGAATTTTTAGCTGAAGCACATCAACGTCTAATATCCCTTCCAATAATTTTAGCAATGGTAATACTTGGAGGCATCACTTCTCTTATTGGAGAATTTGATAAAAGAATTGCTTTTAAAAAATTAATATTTTCAATTTCAATAGCAGTTCTATTGCAATTATATGTTATAGCTAGCAATCCTTTGATAGTAAAATCCACAAAATTAATACCACTACTATACGCCATTCCACTTGTAGTAATTTGTATATTTTTTCTTTTACTTTTTGAGAAAAAAATAAACATAGTAACTTTTTTATCAATTAAGAAAAATTATTAGTATGGTTTATTTTAAATCACCTCTTATGATGTATTTTTTAAGACATGCTCTGATGTATTTTCTAATTGTGTTATTTGTTCTATGCCTAATAACTTTTCTAACAGAACTAATTGAATACACTAAACAAACTTCTAATATTAAAAGGGAAAGTTTCTTATTAAGCACAAAGATGGCGTTATTACACTTACCATTCATGATACAGAGAATATTACCTTACGCAGTTCTTTTTGGAACTATGTTGTCATTACTAAGGTTATCTAAAAACTCTGAATTAGTGATTGCCCGTGCTGCAGGCTTAAACATTTGGCAATGCTGCTTACCTTATATATTTTTAGCTATTTTGATAGGAATAATAAATATTGGTGTTTTAAGTCCTATCACTGCTGTGACACAAACCAAATTGATGCAAATTGAAACAAATTACTTAAATAAAAACGATAGCCGGCTCCAAGTATCTGGAGGAGGATTCTGGCTTCATCAACAATATGGTGAAAAATCTTCTATAATTCATGCGAATGCAATCAATCCTGAGAAAATGGAATTACAGAAAGTAATAATATTTAGATATGATAAAAATATTTTTTATGAAAGAATAGATGGAAAAACTGCTTCCTTAAAGGATGGTTATTGGGAAGTTAGTAATGGGATCCGCACAGATCATCAACAGAAAACTAACAAAATAATTATTTATAAACTAAATACTAATCTTACTAGTACTAAGATAAAAGAAAGTTTTGCACCCCCTGACACTATGTCATTTTGGTCTATGCTTAAATTTATAGAAATCATTGAAAATGCAGGATTTAGCTCCAGAAAACATCTTATTCATTGGCACTCTCTATTAGCTTCTCCCTTTTTATTTATAGGTATGGTGTTGATAGGCGCTACTTTTTCAGTCAGGCAAATAGGAAGAAAAGGGATAGGGATAAGAATATTTGTGGGAATAATACTTGCATTTATTATTTTCTTTTTGAATGATATCGCATCAGTTTTAGGACAAGGATCAAGTGCTCCTGCAGAAATAGCCGCTTGGATACCGGCATTAATGCCGATATTAATAAGTGCGAGTGTATTATTATATTTGGAAGACGGCTAAAATGAATTTTCATAATTTAATAAATCTATTAAAATTTAATTTTTTAACTCTTTTTTTAATATATTCAATATTTTCTATAAATTCTTCTGCCGATATTCTTAATGACGAAGGAAGTTTTCTCAGTGCTAATACAATAGAACACCACGAAGAACTATCCATGATTTCTGCCTTAGGTGAAGTAGAAGTAATTAACGCCGATGAAATACTTAGGGCTAATGAACTAACTTACGATTTGAAAAACGATACTATACTTGCAAAAGGTAATGTTAGTCTCAAAACCAAAGAAGGTGATATGTTGTATGCAGAAAGTATGCAACTACAAGGGGATTTAAAAACTGGAGTTATAAAAAATTTTTCATCTGTTTTAAGTGATGGATCTAGACTTTCAGCGGCCGTAATAAATAGAAATACAGAAAAAGGAGATAGCTTAGAGAAAGTGGTATATACTAAATGTAAAATTTGTGAAGATAACTCTGATGAATATCCCATATGGCAACTTAGAGGACTTAAGTCGAAAAGAAACATAGAAGAAGGGAGGGTAGAATATAATCACGTTATATTAGATGCCTACGGTATTCCCATTCTTTATATACCTCAAATTAGTCATCCTGATCCAACCATAAAAAGATCATCGGGCTATTTATCTCCTATATTTAAAAATAATAGCATCCTAGGACCAACCTATTTTCAACCATATTATTATGTCCTATCAAAATCTAGTGATGTAACCATAACACCAGGATTAACTTTTAACGAAGGTCCAATTATTTCTGCTGATTATAGAAAATTAAGATCTAAAGGTTCTGTTTTTATAAAGGGAAGTTTGACTAGAGGAAGCATGAAGAGAAC
>PAWH01000033.1 GCA_002714055.1 Candidatus Pelagibacterales bacterium
GGAATATCTTTAGGATTCAAATTTTTGTATACGTTATCCAATCTGGGATTAAAATCGTCTTCTAAACTTATTGCAGGAGGAGCAATATCCCAAGATCTTCTATATATCCTAACCTGNTCCTCTCCNATTTTTTTTCTCATTTCANTTTTATTTAAACCGGTTAGANTNCCATAATGGCGTTCATTNAATTCCCAAGCTTTTACNGGATCNANATCTTGNNNTTCTATTACANTCAAAATTATTTGTAATGTTTGTATTGCTCTCCTTAGATANGANGTNTAAGCAAAATCAATATTAATATTTAGTTTTTTAATAAGAACCCCTGCAGTATTAGCCTCTAATAAACCCTTATCTGAAAGAGCAACATCATACCAACCAGTAAAACGGTTTTGTGAATTCCAAACACTCTGTCCNTGACGGANTAGTATTAAATTACTCATTAGTAAGACCTAGATTAGCACCATGTGAAGGATCACTTCTTGCATCTCTTTGAGTCCAATGTCCNCGTTCTACACTAGATAAAAACGACTGCACTGCTGCATTAAAAGCNGCAGGCTCTTCCAANTTNATTGCATGACCCGTGCGTGGACATATCCAAAGACCAGCAGTTCTAATTTGACGTTTTAAAAATAAGTTTACTTCCAAACAAAGTTCATCTTCATCACCAAGAGCCAATAAAACCGGTACACTCATTTTCTTCAAGTCTTCTTCAAAATCAAAAAGTGAAGGACGTAAGGCCTGATATTGTCTCATGGTTAATGCACTTCCTTCAGCAGAATGTTCTTTCAAGTGGTCAATAAATTCCTTCCAACCTCGAGGATCTTTGTTCATCANCTGCACTCTAGAGCTTCCTANACCTAAAACATCTGCNACCGATTCTGATCCCTCATTAATAAATTTATCAGCTATAGTATTTGCCGCTTCAGCAAAAGCTTTCCTATGTTCGGNCATTGCTCCAGATCCAACACCTGCTACGACAAGAGAATGAGCCATATTAGGATAAAATAATCCAAANATTAATGCTGCATAAGCACCCATGCTTAATCCAATAATATGGGCNTTATCNATTTTTANNTCCTGCATGAAGTTTGCAATATCNTCTACTGAATGTTTATAACCATANTGTTCTGGATCTGAAGGAACATCAGATGGAGTATAACCTCTAGCATTATAAGCTATACAACGGTATTCTCTTGAAAACCAGCGTATTTGTTGTTCCCATTCTCTGAGNTCAGAACCAAATTCGTGCACAAAAATTATTGGNTTTCCACTNCCTGATTCTTCATAATATAATTTTACCCCATTAGAAGATGCGTAAGGCATANATGTCNCCTTAGTTTATTTATATATTTCTTTAATGTCCTTTAAATATAGGTTTTCTCTTTTCGGCAAATGCAGCCCTTCCTTCAGCGTAATCATCACTATCAAAACANTCTTGCTCTGCCTTTAAACACTCTTCAAACGCCTTTTTATCATTTAGCTCAGAATCAATTGCCATTTTTGCAGATTTTATAGTTAAAGGTGCATTNAAAGCTATATTCTCAATTAATTGTTTTGTCTTTAAATCTAAATCCTTTATTGAATAAACTTCTTCCAAAATTCCAAATTCTTTAGCTTGTAAAGCATTAAATTTTNTTGCAGTAAAAAATATATATTTAGCTTTAGCCGGACCTACTATACTTGTTAAAAGCTTGATNCCATTGAATCCATAAGNCAAACCTAACTTTGCAGCAGGAATTCCAAAAGTACTATTNNCTGAAGCTATTCNTATATCACAACAAAGTGCCAAGGCTAGGCCTCCNCCTATGCAATANCCATTTATACTTGCNACTGTAGGTTTTGGAAATTCTTTTAAGAGAGACATGGTGTTTTTAGAAGTATTTTCATACAGTTTTATATCCTCTGAATCAGAACGATTTTCTTCAAATTCTGAAATATCTGCTCCTGCTGAAAAAGCTTTATTACCTGTACCTTTAATCATTACACACCTGATTAGTGAATTAGCTGCGAATTCTTCTAATGCTCCTCCTAAATTCTTCCACATCGATAATGAAATAGCGTTAAGTTTTTTTATGTTATTAAGCTCTAAAAAGCCTATATTTTCTTCTGTTCTCACTAATATTTTTTTTTCAAGATTTTTTTCCATTACACCGTTCCCTCTCTCTTAAATTTTGCTATAGTCTCGGGATCATAACCGTACTCTTTTAAAATTTCATCAGCATGTTCTCCCTTTTCAGGAGCAGCAGTACTAAGCCGACTAGGCGTACGACTTAGTGTTACGGGTTGGCCTACTAAATTAATATTTCCTAATTTCTTATGCTTTACTGATTGAGCCATGCCAGCATGCTTAACTTGAGGATCAGAGAAAACTTCATCTATAGAGTAAATTGGACCGCAAGGAACACTTACAGTATTTAATTTTTTTATCCATACTGCGGAACTATCACTAGCCAAGACAGTATTTAATAAATTATTTAATTTTTTTCTATTTTTTACTCTTGAATTATCNTCTTTAAAATCAGGATNNTTTACAANTTTTATAAGATCTAAAGCTTTACATAAACGCTTCCACATAGCATTACCCGCAGAAGCTATATTTATATATCCATCAGCTGTTTTAAATGCACCCATAGGAGCCATAGTAGGATGATCATTTCCAGCTTGACCTGCTACTTCTCTTTCCATTAAATAACGTGCTGCTTGAAAATCTAACATGGCTATTTGAGCCTCCAGAAGAGAAACACTTACCCATTGTCCCTTACCAGACTTTTGTCTCTCATAAAGAGCAATCATAATACCTAAAGCACAATAAAGACCTGCACTAAGATCTGCAACTGGAATACCTGCACGGACGGGACCTTGCCCAGGCAACCCTGTTACTGACATTATACCACCCATACCCTGAGCTATTTGATCAAAACCTGGTAATGAAGAATAAGGACCACTTTGCCCAAATCCTGAAATACTTGCATATATCAGACGAGGATTTATCTTTTCCATAGATATATAATCTATAGCAAGTTTTGTCTTAACATTAGGTCTAAAGTTTTCAACTACAACGTCTGCATCTTTTATCAAGCGCTTAAGAATTTTTATGCCATCGGAAGATTTAAGATTTAACGACAGACTACGCTTATTTCTTTGAAGATTTTGAAAATCAGAACCATACCGCGAACCTCCAAAATCTTCTCCTTTATCATAGCCTAAAGGGGGCTCAATTTTTATTACATTAGCTCCCCAATCAGCGAGAGGTCTCACAGCTGAAGGCCCTGCTCTGACTCGACTCAAATCTATTACAGTTAGTCCCTCTAGTGCTCCATTCATTAAATTATTCACAAGAAACTACCTTCCCAGATCTAGATCATCAAAAGTAACATCTTCGACTTTTTCTACGTGCATGATATAAACACTATCATATGCGTCTGCATTTGGAGATTTTATAGATATTTTTCCACTTATTCCTATAGGTTGATACATAGATCTAACTTCGACTGGATCTTCCAACTGAACTAAAACCATCTGATTTGGTGGAGGTGGAGGTACATAAATGCACATGCCAGCATTTGGTACCAATACAAATTCACTAACAGTTTCTATTTGATCATAATCTACTTCTAAGGGTACCATAAAACCTGTAATTCTGACTTTTGTACCCTCTAATTCATCTACTGTAACTAATCGAGAATTTCTTAGTTTTTGGAGGAATTCACTATCTTTCCACATTTCATCTTTTACTCCTCCCGCAGGAATAAAATCAAAAACGTCCTCAGGAAGCAAATGTGTCCAAGTAATAGGTGAGAAATCATCTCTAGCATAAGATAAATTTGTTAGAAATAGAGCCAAAAAAATAAATTTAATAATTAAAATATATTTGTTTTTAAAGAAATTTTTCATAGACACAATCTAACATAAAAAAGTAAGTACACAATTAAAAATAGAATAGGTATTTTACAATAACAAACGAATAGGATAAATTAGGATTTCACTGACAATCCATCTCGAAGAGTATTCCTATAAATTTGAATGGCGGGAATAATAGTAGCCAATAATGAAGTGATTACAATTGCTATTATAATTTTTATGTCATAATTTTTAAGAGAATATCCTTCTAAAAAAATACCATAACTATTTTCTAAATATGTTTTTCCAAAATAAAAAATAAATATCATTAGTAAATATCCTAAAATACAAGAAAGAATAGAAATTAATACTGATTCCGATAAAAGTAGACCAACAATATTTCCTGGTGAAGCTCCTACTGATCGTAAGATTGCCATTTCCCGCCTTCGACTGTTCAAGCCTGCAATCGTCATAGACATCATGCCTAGTAAAGCAATCAAAATTATAAAGGCAGTAATAATTTTAAATGCTTTATCGACATTACCGGTGAGTTTCCACAATCTAGATAATGTAATTCCAGGCATTACTGCTGTGAGAGCTTCTGGCTTATAGCTATTTATTTCTCTTTGAAATTGAAATAACTTCGTTCTATTTTTTAAAGATACAAAGATAGCTGATATAGTTTTAGGTTCAAGATCTGCTTCCAATATATCTTTTGAAGAGACATCTACTACTTTTTGACCACCTATCCATCCCTTATGAATAGCTTCATATCCGGTAATATGAATATATACAGCATTGTCTATAGGAGTACCAGTTGGTGCTAATATCCCTGCCACTGCGAAACCAGCAATTTTTTCATGATCTTCGTGTTCACCATGATCGTCATCTGAATTGATGAAAGAATGAGTTATACCTGCTTCAGACAATCCATGCGATATCCCAATATTACTACCCAATGAATAATCTAAATTTTTAGCTACCACACTTCCTAAAACAACATCAAATACCCCAGAAAAGCTTTTTCCTTGAGCGAACTCTAGAGATTTTTTCCTCGAATATTTTATCTTTTCAAAATATTCGTTATTTGTACCTACTACCTTATATCCTTTGTGACTATCTCCTAATGTAATAGGTATTGAAAAATTAACATCCTCCATTGATTGAAGATTTTTAAACGTTTCCCACTTAATGGTTTGAGATGGCTGACCTATTAAAAAAACAGCATTTAATAATATTTGTAGGTCACCTCCTCTAGCTGAGACTACACTATCCACTCCNGANACTGTATTTTGAAAACTCGNTTTCACTGANTCNTGAATACGGGTAACTATAAAAAATAAAGANATAGAAGACGACAAAGTTAAAATTATTAAAAAACAACTCAACCATCTGTTTACAATTGACTTTATAACAAGNGTNGCTCTAATCATTNTCACTAATCCTACAAATATCATGTATACTTTTTTTCAGATCAAANTTCTTAGCTAAACTTTGATCATGACTAACCANTATTANTGATTGTCGTTTTTTATCTAGAGATTGAAATAATAATTTCAAAAATTCTTCTTTGTTTTTAGCATCCAATGCAGAAGTAGGCTCATCTGCTAATATGATCTCTGGATTTCCTATTAAGGCCCTTGCTACCGCAACCCTTTGTTGCTGCCCAATACTAAGTTCACTAGCTTTTCTATTCATTAATGATTTATAATTTAGTGAAAGATTAGACATTAGAATCTCAATTTCTTCTTTATAACTACCTTTTAATCGAGATTTTCTTAGTTGAGAGAAACTTAGTCCTAATAAAACATTATCTTCAACACTTAAATATGGGAGCAAGTTAAATGTTTGAAATATAATTCCAAAATTATCACCTCTAATTTTATCTTTCTTAATTGATGAAAATTCTGAAAGACTCTTTCCTAAAATAATTATCTCTCCTTTTTGTGGTAAAATAGTACCAGATAACAAATTCAAGAAAGTAGTTTTACCTGACCCAGATTCACCACTAATTAACAAACTTTTACCTGAATTAAGATTAAAGTGATCTATTTTCATAACGAAAGATGAATTATAAGATCTATATTCAAGGTTTTTTATTTCAATCAGAATTCTATTCATAATTCATTTTATATAAATAATATTTTTATTTTATCAAAGTACTAATTATATTTTTTTGTTGTTGATAAATCAATATTTTATGATAAAAGATTTTGATGGAACATTTGTTAGAAGTTTGGCTTTATTACGAATCTGGCCCCTTAAAAGGAGCTATATTTGGTTTGGTACATACTGGTATAATGCTTATAGGTTATTATACAGGATGGAGCATTAATAGACTTTTTAAGATCATATCAAATGGTATTATTGCAGGCTTAATTGGAGCAGCCTTATCACATATATTAGCAGATATAATTGCCTCTATGATAGACCCACATTTAAGGCCTTTAGTATTTGGAATAGCTATAGGAGGAACTATTCCTTTGTTGGCAATTCCCTTTTTGGAAAAATGGATTACTAAAAGTAAATATCACATAGTCGTCGGAGACCATGAAGATATAGAGAGAGATATAAAAGATAAACATAAATAACCTTAAACACTTGAAAATCAACTCATTCATAACCATATATATATTGACAGCGCCTAATTAGGGTTGTCACTTTAAACCCAGTTTTCTGGGTATTTTTAACAGAAAGTGCCAGTAAATGGGCTTTCATTTTAGTTGCTCAAAGGAGGACAACATGAATAGTTATGATTTAACACCCTTATTTCGTCACTCTATAGGTTTTGACCATCTTGAAGACATTTTTGATAGCATGGTTAGGCTTAATAGTTATTCTGACAATTACCCACCATATAATATTAGATCTAATGGTAAGGACCAGTATGCTATAGAACTTGCTGTAGCTGGTTTTGATGAAAAGGATCTTTCCGTAGATCTAGAAAATGGTCAACTGACTATTGTTGGAAACAAAGAAAACTCTAATGGTAATTTTATGCACCAGGGAATTGCAACTCGTTCTTTTAAAAGGGGATTCCAACTTGCCGAATATGTAGAAGTATTAGGTGCAGGTCTGAACAATGGAATGCTAACCGTTGCATTAGAAAGAAAACTACCAGAAGAACTTCGCCCTAAAAAGATAGAAATTAATACAGGTAGCAGTTTTAAAAAATTTACTGACAAGATTTCTAAAGTAATAGAAGGCGAGAAGACTTAAACTAGATAAATATAGACGATTAAGGGAGGTAGTATTTGCTACCTCCTTTTTTTATCGTTTTACAAGGGGATCTTTTAGTATAATTTATAGTAATTATTAAGTTTGAATCTAGGAAATTAAAATGAACTTTTCATTAAATGAGGAACAACTTTCTTTACAGGAAACTGTTAAAAAATTTGCAAAGAATGAATTAACGGATATTGCAAAAAAAATGGAACAAGAAGATAAATCTGCTGACAAATCTGTTCTTAAAAAATTTGCAGACCTGGGTATCCTCGGGGTTAATCTACCTAAGGAATATGGAGGTGCTGGAATGAACCATTTTGAAGCCGTCTTAGTTTTAGAAGAAGTAGCAAAAATCTCTATTGCAATTGCTTTTCCAGTATTCGAGTCAAGTTTTGGTCCAGCTTTAGCTATTTCAAATTTTGCCCCAGAAGAATTAAAAAAACGTGTGCTTCCTAAAATATGTTCAGGAGAGATCGTAGTCGCAGTATCAATGTCTGAGCCTAACGCTGGAAGTGCCTTAACAGACCTAACAACTCATGCAAGAATAAAAGGTGATAAACTAATACTTAACGGACAAAAGAGGTGGTGTTCTGGTGCAGGACATGCTGATGGTTATGTAGTTTATTGCCGCCTTTCAGAACAAGAAGGAGCAAAAGGAATAGGAGCACTTTATATAGAAAAAAATACTAAAGGATTCACTTTTGGCAAACAAGACCATCATATGGGTTTTCGAGGAGTTAGTAGTGCGGATATGTACTTTGATGATGTCGTGCTTCCTAAATCCAATATTATAGTACCTGCAGGTGGTTTTAAAAAACTCATGGAGGCTTTTGACTTAGAACGTTGTGGAAATAGCACAATGAGCTTAGCATGTGCTCAATCTTCCTATGATTTTGTTTTAGAGTACATTCAAGAAAGAAAGCAATTTGGCAAACGCATAATTGATTTTCAAGCAGTTCAAATGCAATTAGCAGAAATGAAAATGAAACTTGATGCATCTAGATTATTAATATATCGAGCAGTTGTGAATGCGGATAAATCTCTACCCTCTATAGCAGATAGTTCTATAGCAAAATGTTTTGCAAATGAAATTACTCGTGAAGTTACAGGAAAAGCTATGCAGCTAATGGGTGGATATGGATATTCTAAAGAATTCCCTATTGAACAAAAAATGAGAGATTCTTGGGGATGGGGGATAGCAGGTGGTTCCATAGATATTCAAAAGACAAATATTGCCTCTGCACTAGTAGGTAGAAGGTTTAATCAGAGAAAATAGAATAAATTGGGGATATATAATATGAGTTCAGTTAAACTCCCTTTAGAAGGAGTGCGGGTTTTAGACTTAACAACTGTAGTAATGGGTCCATATACTACCCAAGTACTAGGTGACTTTGGTGCCGACGTCATAAAAATAGAAGAACCCCAAGGTGATATGACGCGTGTAATAGGACCTTCTAAAAACCCTGGAATGTCATCTCTATTTTTGGGATCTAATAGGAATAAAAGAAGTGTAGTTTTAAATTTGAAACGAAAGACGGATAAGGATGCCTTGTGGAAATTGATAGATACAGCACATATGTTTGTTCATAATATTCGTCCTCAAAAAATCAAAGCCTTAGGCTTTGATCCTGATAATGTACTAAAACGTAACCCTAAAATAATCTATGGAGGACTGCACGGATACAGAGAAGATGGACCTTATGGTGGATCACCTGCTTATGACGATGTAATTCAAGGACAATCAGGTATAGCGGGTACATTCATTGCAAGAGACAAAAATCCTAATCTAGTCCCTACAATAATAGCAGATAAAAGCGTAGGGATAATGGCCAGTAATGGACTTCTTGCAGCATATATACAACAATTGAGAACAGGGAAAGGATCATACTTAGAAGTTTCTATGTTTGAAGGTATGGTTGGATATGTACTTTTAGAGCATCAGTATGGAAATACTTTTATCCCTTCAATGGGAGGAGAAGGATACCCAAGAGCATTGTCTCCGCAAAGAAAACCTCATAAAACCAAAGATGGGTATATATGTATGCTTGCATACACAGATAAACAGTGGAAGAATTTTTGGCAGTTTGCAGACAGTAACATGTTTAAAAATGATAAGCGCTTTAGAACTAATGCAAACCGCGCAAAGAATATTGATGCACTTTATACGATAGTTGCTGAAATATTATTAAATAAGACTACCAGCGATTGGCTACAGATACTCAACAAAGCAGAAATCCCTTCAGGTGCAGTAAATACACTCAATGATTTAAATAAAGATCCTCACCTTGTTGCAACAGATTTTTTCAGAAACTTCAATCATCCAACAGAAGGACCTATGAGAATTCCTGACACTGCTTTCCAACTCAACAAAAATTCTCTGCCTATAAGACATCCTCAACCTAGACTTGGAGAACACTCAAAAGAAATACTACGTGAGGCAGGAATTGAAAAACATGATATTGATAAAATCCTAAAAAACAAACCTACATATTAGAAGAATTATACATATAATCTCTAGAAACAGGGACTGATCCAGTCTTTTTAGACAGCTGAATTTGAAAAACTGTCATATATTCATTTCTAAAAGCAGATTCAGAAATAATTAAATAGTATTCCCACAGGCGCCTAAATTCCTCACCAAATTTTAAATCCACCATTGTAGATTGTGCCAAAAACTTTTCTCTCCATTTGCTTAAGGTTTCTGCATAGTGCATATGTAAGAATTCTATATCCGTTATTACTAAATTAGACTTTTCTATATGAGGTAGAATTTCACTGAGAGAAGGAATATATCCTCCAGGAAAAATATATTTTGATAAATATGAATCTGTTGTGCCTGCTCCTCTATTTCTACCTATAGTATGTACCAAAGCCAACCCATCTTCATGTAAACAGTCATATATTTTAGAAAAATAATGCTTATAATTTTTTAAGCCTACATGTTCGAACATCCCAATACTAACAACTCTATCATACTTTCTGTAAACATCTCTATAATCCGTAGCTGTATATTTTAGTTTTTTATCCAATCCAATATTTTGAATACTATTTTGGGCATAATCAAGTTGCTGTTTCGATAATGTTATACCATGAACGAAACAGTTATATTTTTTTACCATATGAAGAGCCAAACCTCCCCAACCACATCCAATATCTAAAACATCATGATTTTCAGATAGCAATAACTTTTTTGAAATTAAATCTTTCTTTGCATCCTGTGCTTCATCTATAGACATATTATTTTTAGAAAAATAGGCGCATGAGTATTGCATACTCTTATCCAAAAAGATTTCATAAAAACCAGGCTCGTGATCATAATGAGCTCTTACATTATTTACGGACTGCTGCATTGAGTTTCTAGAAAACTGTTTCAACAACAAATTTTTAAAATAATTCAAATTTGATAAAAATGAAAAACGAACCTTATTATTAAAGTTTTTATCTATTACAAATACAAATTCAGCTAAACTACCTTTTATTTCAATATCACCTCTAAAATATGCCTCGCCAAAGCTAAGGCTTGCCGAATGAAAAATGAGTAATAAAATATCCTTAAATTTTTTAAAATTTATGTCATAAATTATATTTCCTTTACCTATTCTTTGACTAACTAATCCATACCTAAATATTATAGTAATATCACTAGTATGCTTTTTAAGTTTTAATGACATGTACTTCAGCAAAATTTTACACAAAAAGTTTTTCATAAACATCCTATAGAATAATTAAATCCAATAAAACTTGGCTTATAGCTTAAAATATATAATCATCATTATACAAATAAAAAAAAACTTTGGAACTATTTACTATTGTAAAAACATGAAAAAAGTAAGTTTTATAATAATTTTATTATTCTTATTCTTATATGACATAGTCCCAACTCTTGCTGATAGATTGTCTATATTGAATTGGGAAACAAAGGCTCCTGAATCACTAGACAGCCTCTCTCTCTCTCAAGATAAAGATAGAAAAGAAGGCATAGCAGTTATAGAATTAGACCAAAATAGTGAAGACTTCGGAAAAATTCTATTCAATATTCCTGTAAACCCAGATTTAGTGCTCCACCATATTTTTTATAATCAAAACTTATCGAAAGCTTATATAACAGCTTTAGATAGTGATTCCCTGCATGTGATAAATATGTCAGACCAAGTATGGAGACTGAAGCCCATACATACACCTATGTGTAAAGTACAAGAAAACATAATTTTTTCTGATGATAATACTAAGTGGTGGCTTACATGTATGGGATCAGAAAATGTAATAGTGGGAGATGCTATATCTGACCAAATAATAGACGTGATTTCTCTTCCAAATACATTTCCGCACGGAATCACTCTAGATGAAAGAATAGACAGAATATTGGTAGCTAATTGCGTTGCACCTGACATGAGTAATGCAGGTAAAACCATAGAAGTAATAGAAGCATCAACAGGAAAACATCTTGATAGTATAGAGATTTCAAGGGGAAGTTTGAATGCTCCAGTAGAGGTGCTTTTTGTTCCTAATTCCGATCCGCCTGTTGCCTATGCAACAACTATGATGGAAAATTCATTATGGGGTTTGAAGTGGAATTATGAGTCAAATAGCTTTGAAGCCAAAGAATTATTTGATTTTGTTAAAGCAGATAAATCATTAATGCCATTAGAAATTTATTTTAATAAAGATCTCACTCTTTCCTATATTACTACTGCTGATCCAGGAAGATTACACGTTTTTGATGTTTCTCAAGATCTTATGTCACCTATTTTAATCAGAAGTATTGATGCAGGAGGAGGGGCACATCATGTCGCTATAACTAAGGATGAAAAAACAGCATATGTCCAAAATGGCTTATTAAATATTCCAGGTATTAATGATGGATCAATTACAGTCATCGACCTTGAACAATTAGAAGTAATAAATGTCATAGAAACCTTCAAATCTAAAGGCCGTGTTCCTAATTCTATTACATTACTTCCTAAATGGTATAATTCTGCAGGTCATATTAACAACGGGAACAAATAAAGCTAGTGAACTATTGGCTGTGCTAAAATCCATAAACTAAAAATAGTATATAAAACCATAAAAAAAGAAAAAGGCAGATGTATTTTCAAGGTATTTGAATTGCTTCCCTTAATTTTAAATGCTATTTTTTGACTGATAAAAATTGAAGCCATATGACCTAAAACTACACTTATTAGGATTATAGTCCAACCTATCTTCGCATTAATTACTGCCACATTAATTTGCATGTTAGCTGTTCCAAAAATATTCCATCCCCAACCAAATGGATCGGAAATAAGTTGAATTCCAATTTGTCCGGCGATCAATAAGAATGAGAAGTAATGTGCTACATGATAAGCAGCAGCAATAGGAATAAGAGCTGGAGTAAAAGCTATTAGTATAGTACATAAATCAATTTTTTGTTTTACGTGTTTTTGAGCACGAAAACAGGTTGCCATAAATAAAAATCCGATTATTAAAGGCATACAAATAAATCCTATAGAATTAAGTACTAGAGTGATGTCACCAAAATACTGAACTAGTTTTTCTAAGACTGGTCTAAAAAATGATATTGAAACGATATAGACTTTGAAATTATCCCAAGCCTCTGTTTCAATAATCCCGTCAAAACTAATGCTAGATACTGCTACAACTATAAATAATGAGGAATAAATACTACCTCTGCCCATGTGGACACCACTTAAAGGAAGCCTTAAATTATCTTTAAAGCCTTTTTTATCTCTTCCTAATATTCCTAATCTACCGAGCATACCAAAATATATATTAAAAATTTCGGCAGAATTATTCCAGCGAGACCTGCCATAAACAACCATTCCCAATAAAGTGATAAGGGAATAAAACATTAAAAATAAAGAAAGATTATAAGGAACTTCTCTACCGGGAAATATTATAGCTATCCACAAAACAATAAATAATAATATTAACCCTAATATTTCCGCCTCTTTATCTGAATGCCTCCTAATTCGTTTTAACTTTTTTCTTAAAAGAAAAATAAATAGAGAATAAATACTTGACCAAGGACTGATAGCCCCCCAAATATTTCCAAAAACGATTGATACATATGCAATACCAACCCAGACCCAGACCCAGATAAAGACGTTAATTATATTATCGAGAGGACCTTGTGAGCCAAATAAACCAGCAATAACTAAAAATACTAAAAATAAAAAAGGAATTTTATTAAGGTAATTTAATTTAAAATTTGAATACCGATATTCAGTTATTTTTTTGCTTTCTTTAATATAAGAATAAAAACGAAAATAGCTCACTAAAAATATTGTAATCATTACCACTATACCTGAAGTGAATAAATAGAATGAGAGAGGAATTGGGAGTTCGTAACGCACATTAAGACCATGCGCATAAACATCAAAGGAAGAAAAAAAAATTAATATAAAAGCAACAAGACTTGAATATCTAACAGTCTTATTTCGTAGGTAAAAACGGTATTTTCTTACCATCAGTAACTTTTTTCTTTGTTATCGTTTTATTCTTGGTACAGCCAATTTTTATAAAAAGCTCCACCTGACCAAATCCTTCCTCATCTTTACATAAAGAAATAGGAAGGCTAGATTTTGCATCCATCAAATCATCGTGAAGTATTACGTTGCAAACCAAATCTGTTACTTTTATTTGTGCATTCATTTCAGATAAATTTACGACTGAGGCACTTATACTATCTTCAGTGTTTGCTTTTTGTATATTAAAAATTAAAGAAAAAAGAAAAATTATAATAAAAATATATTTCATATAATTAACTCCTGTATAAGTACACTGCAGAATAATGTTAAACGACCCACAAATCAATTTGAATTCTTCTAAAACTATATCTTAGTAGGATTTGGTATATCCTTATATACCTTTTCTGGATCAAAGGATTTTCTATCCTCAATAAACTCTAATAATCTTTCAGGTTTATCACTTTTTCCTAAAGGCACTTCCCTATAAAAACAGCTCCTATATCCAACATGGCATGAAGATTCATTTCCTCCTCCTATCGGAGGACATAACAATACCTCAATTACCAAGCAATCTTGATCATCATCAATTAACATCCGCTTTACTTCTTGAAACATGCCAGAAGTTTCACCTTTTTTCCAAAGTTTTTTTCTTGATCTAGACCAATAGTGAGCAAATCCTGATGATATAGTTAGTTTCATAGATTCTTCATTCATATAAGCAAACATTAAAACTTCTTGTGTTTCAAAATGTTTAGTTATGCATGGAATAATACCATCAGAATCAAATTTAGGAGCTAAATCTTGACTTTCCTCTACTTGTTCAACAGACAATCTTTTTAAAAATTTAATATTAGCCATAAACATTTACCTATAAATTACGGTTTCTAATGTATACTAAATAGCGGATTAATAGAAATTAATCTTTAATTTAATAATAAATATATATATATATAAAATAGAATAATGAGTTATAATAAAGTTTACATGGAAAAATTATTTGGAATATAGTTATGAAGCAAAATATTGTAGCCAAAAAAGAGTCATCCAATAATCATAAACCCTCTCGCGAAGAAGCAAAAGAAGCTGTGAAAACCATGCTAGCCTGGGCGGGAGACAACCCTAATCGGGAAGGATTGATAGAAACTCCTGAAAGAGTAGTAAGTGCATATGAAGAGTTTTTTGCAGGATATGATATGGATCCTGATGAAATATTAGATAAAACATTTGAAGAAGTAGCAGGTTATGATGAAATGGTAATTGTTAAGGATGTCAGATTAGAATCTCACTGCGAACATCATATGGTTCCATTTATAGGAATTGCGCATGTAGCCTACATTCCCCATAAAAGAGTTGTAGGGATTAGTAAATTAGCAAGAATTGTAGATGTGTATGCAAAAAGATTACAGACACAGGAAACAATGACTGCTCAAATAGCTGACACTATACAAAGGGTATTAGAGCCCAGAGGAGTTGCTGTAGTAATTGATGCTGAACATCAGTGTATGACTACAAGAGGAGTGCACAAATCTGAAACTTCTACTGTAACTAGTAGAATGCTTGGGATTTTTAGAACCGATGAACGTACCCGCTCCGAATTTATGAATTTAATTGCGTCAGCAAATACTAGGTAAGATTATTAGTGACTCAAAACATAGGCACTGTAGCTATAAAACCTATAAAACCTCTAATATTAGCATCGAAATCAGAAGCAAGAGATAAAATTCTTCAAAAATCTGGAATTTTATATTCAATAAAGCCATCAAATATTAATGAATCTGAAATAAAAAAAAGAATTAATGAATTTGGACTCAATAAAATTGTTAAGCAATTGGCCATTAAAAAAGCTTCCCAGATAGGAAAATTATATCCTGAAGCATACGTAATAGGTGCAGATCAAATATGTAGCCTTGGAAAAAAAATATTTGATAAGCCAAAAACTGAATATAATGCTATTAAACAACTTACTGAATTATCNGGAAAAACTCATAAACAGTATACAGCCGTATGTTTATATCACAAAAATAAGATGATATGGTCTAAAGTAGAAATATCNACTTTAAGAATGCACAAACTTACAACTAATGAGATAAAAAACTATGTAAAACAGGAGAAACCCCTTAACAGTTGTGGGTCTTATAAATTAGAGTCACTAGGTTTCCATTTATTTTCAAAGATTGATGGATCAGATGATACCATACAGGGGTTGCCGCTTATTCCTCTTTTAAAGGAACTAAAAAAACATGGGATTTATTCAANTGAAAAAATTGTTAGTATATAGCTATTTTAGATAAACAATAATATTAAGTAGACATAAACAGAACACGTTGAAAATTTATGACAAAATTTAAAATTCACAATACTTATGGTAATAAAAAAGAAGTTTTTATTCCAAATAATCCAAACCATGTAAAGGTATATGCTTGCGGACCTACNGTTTACGACCATGCCCATATAGGTAANGCTAGAATGGCAGTCGTTTGTGACCANCTTATTAGAGTACTAAAGGAAATATATCCAAANGTAACCTATGTATCTAATATTACAGATATAGACGACAAAATAATAGAAGCAGCTAAAGAAAATAATATACCTGTAGAAGAATTAACAATGAAATTTTCAAAAATATACAATGAAGATATGCTTGTANTAGGAGTTNAAATTCCTGATATTCAACCAAGAGCNACTCAACATATAGATGAAATGATAAAACTNATTTCAANTTTAATAAAAAATGAATATGCATATTATACAAATGCCCATGTACTATTTAGTGTCAAAAAATATTCGAATTATGGTAAACTATCTGGGAGAACACCAGAGGAACAAATTGCAGGCAGTAGAGTAAAAGTAGTTGAATTCAAAGAAGATCCTGCTGATTTTGTTTTATGGAAACCTAGTGAAGATGATCAACCTGGATGGAAATCCCCTTGGGGGAGAGGTAGACCTGGATGGCACATAGAATGTTCAGCTATGTCAGAGAAAACACTTGGACTTCCATTTGATATACATGGAGGAGGACAAGATTTAATTTTTCCCCATCACGAAAANGAAATAGCACAAACATGCGGNGCCCATAAACTTACTAGACCTCAGGATTATGCAAAATACTGGCTCCATAATGGATTTGTTACCGTAGAAGGAGAAAAAATGTCAAAATCCCTGGGTAACATTAAATTAGTAAATAATTTAACCAAAGCTATTCCAGGAGAAGTNGTAAGGTTTGCCCTTCTCTCTGCACACTATAGACAACCCTTAGATTGGTCAGAATCAATTATTAAACAATCTAAAAATACTCTAGATAGGTATTACAGATTTCTTTACGAAACAAAAGATCAAGAAACGAATGAGAAAGTTTTTGAAACATCTTCTAATAAAGTACTAGATGCACTATGTGATGATCTCAATACTTCACTCGCTCTGGCTGAGCTGAGCAAAATTCTGGATAACAAAAGTAATGAANCAAAGAGTAANATTAAATCACAATTGCTTAATGCAGGAAGAATTCTCGGAATATTAGGAGAATCTCCCTCTAAATGGCTGGGATATGAATACCAGGATGAAAAATTTGATGTATCCTTAATTGATAAATTAATACAAGATCGTATAAAAGCTAGAAGTAATAAAGATTTTACGCTTGCAGACAGTATCCGCATTGAATTAAATAAGATGGGAATAGAGATTGAAGATACTCAACAAGGAACTAAATGGCGAAAAAAATAACATGGAAACAACTAAAAAAAATATTGTTATAACCTTTCCTGATGGAAAGAATAGTGAATTCTTCAAAGGCATCTCAGGCTACGAGATCGCTAAATCAATTTCTAAATCCTTAGCTAAAGAGGCAGCTGCAGTTGAAATTAATGGCAATCTGGATGATCTAAAATCAAAGATAGAAAACAATACTAGTATTAATATTATAAAAAGAAATGACGATGAAGCGCTAGAACTAATTCGCCATGATTGTGCACACATTATGGCTGAAGCTGTACAAGAAATATTTCCTGGTACTCAAGTAACTATAGGACCAGCCATAGAAAATGGATTCTACTATGATTTTTCTTATAAAAGANCATTCACAACNGATGATTTCCAAAAAATTGAAGAAAAAATGAGAGAAATTATTGATAAAGATGCAGAATTTATGAAAGAAATTTGGAAGAGAGAGAAAGCCATAAAATTTTTTAAAGATAAGGGAGAAAAATATAAGGCTCAAATAATTAANGAATTACCAGAGGAAGAAACTATCACTATTTATAAACAAGGTGAATGGATTGATCTTTGTAAAGGACCGCATCTTCCAAGTACTAAACATATAGGTAAAGCTTTTAAATTAATGAAGGTAGCTGGAGCNTATTGGCGTGGAGATTCATCAAATGAAATGCTGACTAGAATATATGGAACAGCTTGGAGAAATGAAAAAGAATTAAATAATTACCTAATACAATTAGAAGAGGCAGAAAAGAGAGATCACAGAAAACTAGGAAAAGAGATGGATTTATTCCATTTTCNNGAAGAANNNCCNGGNGCAGTTTTTTGGCATCATAAAGGGTGGAAACTATTTCAAAGTCTAGTGAGCTATATGCAAAAAAGACAGGATGATGCTGGGTATGAAGAAATTAATACACCTGATATAATGGATAAATCACTTTGGGAGCTGTCAGGACATTGGGAAAAATTTGGTGATACTATGTTTACGACTGAAGCTAAAGAGAAAAAAGTTTATGCTCTTAAGCCTATGAACTGCCCTGGAGGAATGCAAGTATATAAGCAAGGTATAAAAAGCTATAGAGATTTGCCTTTAAGAATGGCTGAATTTGGAAAGGTACATCGCTATGAACCATCAGGAGCATTACATGGATTAATGAGAGTTCGTGCATTTACTCAAGATGATGCTCATATTTTTTGTACTGAAAACCAAATAACTGAAGAATGTATATCTGTATGCAACCTAATTTTAAGTATATATAAAGACTTTGGATTCGAAAATATAAGTATAAAGTTTTCTGATAGACCCGAAAAAAGAGTAGGATCTGATGATATTTGGGAAAAATCTGAAAAAGCTCTAAAAAAAGCAATTGATGCTTCAGGCTTATCTTATAGCTATAATCCTGGAGAAGGAGCATTCTATGGTCCTAAACTGGAATTTGTTTTAAGAGACGCCATAGGAAGAGATTGGCAATGTGGAACTCTCCAAGTTGATTTAAATTTACCTGAGCGACTTTCTGCTAATTACATTGGAGAAGATGGAAGCAAACATTTTCCTGTTATGTTGCACAGAGCTTTATTTGGCTCCTTAGAAAGATTTATAGGCATTTTATTGGAACATCACGCAGGAAAACTGCCCTTATGGTTGGCACCTATACAAATAGTAATTGCAAATATTACTTCTAGTGCAGAATGTTACGCAAAAGAAATATTTGAATTATTTAAACAAAATTCTTTAAGAACGGAATTAGATACAAAAAATGAAAAAATTGGTTATAAAATAAGGGAACACAGTACTGCAAAAATACCTATATTGTTTATAATTGGTAACAAAGAAATGGAAGAAAAAACAATATCTATTAGACGACTAGGAAGTGACAAGACAGAAACTCTTAGCATAGAAGATTCTTTGTCCAAATTATTGGATGAAGCTAAACCACCAGGATCTATAGCTTAATAAAAACATGTTAAAATACTGTATAAAAATTTTAATTAGATCATACCAATACACAATTTCTCCTGTATTAGGCCCCAAATGTCGATATTTACCTACTTGTTCCAACTATGCATTGGAAGCTATATATAAGCACGGAGTTTTAAAAGGAGGATTACTGACACTTAAACGTATAAGCAGTTGTCACCCTTGGGGTAAGTCGGGACACGATCCAGTACCAGATTAGTTTACATTACCTTATTAGTTTGTGGGTCAATCAAATGTATTTGACTTTTGTCTATAGTAAAGNGCATATCAGATTTAACTTTTTCAACTGATTTAGGGTCACACCTAGCGCATACCTCAGCCTCAGANAAATCAAAAAATACCATAGTGTCCATTCCCATAGGCTCTAATACTTTTACTTTTGCATTAAAATCCTCATACATATCATGGGTATGTTGTTTTTTGTTCGTCAAATGCTCAGGTCGTATTCCTAAAATTGCTTTCTTGCTTGCTAAANCTTTATATCGATCTAGACGGTCTTTAGGTACAGAAAGGGATAGTTTATCGTTAATTTTTATNTTTAGACCATCATTTGTTTTAACTAATTGGCAAGGAATAAAATTCATTGAAGGAGATCCTATAAAACTAGCAACAAAATGAGTTTTAGGGGCGTTATACATTTCATCAGGAGTACCTACTTGCTCAATAATTCCATCATTCATCACAACTATTCTATCAGCAAGTGTCATAGCCTCTACTTGATCATGAGTAACATAAACTATTGTTGTTTTGAGATGCTGATGTAGCTTTTTTATTTCAGTTCTCATCTGTCCTCTCATTTTTGCATCCAAATTACTTAGAGGCTCATCAAACAAAAATACTTCNGGGTTTCTTACTATTGCCCTGCCCATTGCAACCCTTTGNCTNTGCCCTCCTGATAATTGTCTAGGACGTCTATTTAATAACTCAGANATACTTAAAATTTTTGCTGCNTCTAGNACNCTTTTNTTAATTTCATCCTTTGAATATTTTCTTAATCTTAGTCCAAAGGACATATTCTCATGAACTGTCATGTGCGGATAAAGTGCATAACTTTGAAATACCATAGCTATGTTCCTATCTTTTGGAGGAATATCATTAACTACTTTCCCTCCTATTTCTATATTTCCTTCAGTAATATCTTCTANACCTGCAATCATTCTTAAAATTGTGCTCTTCCCACAACCCGATGGCCCAACCAAAACTAAGAATTCATTTTCAGCAATGTCAAGATCAACTCCTCTTACCGCTTTTGTTCTATCAAATGTTTTATGTAAATTAGTTAAAGATACATCAGCCATTATTTTTATCCCTTNGTAGCNCCAGATGTAAGTCCTGCAATATAATAATCCATCAAAAATGCATATATAATAACAGGAGGTGCCGCTGCTAATAACGCTCCAGCCATTAAACCTCCCCAATGAAAAACATCCCCTTTAATTAATGTAGTAACTGTTCCAACTGTTAGGACCATCTCGCTTTCACTATAAATAAATGCTAATGGATATAGAAACCCTGCCCAAGAAACTGTAAAAGCAAATATAGTAGCAGCAATAAGACCTGGCATAGCTACAGGAATAAATACTTTTAGTAACATTTGAAAATGATTTGCTCCATCAATGAGAGCAGCCTCATCNAGTTCTCTTGGTATCGATGAAAAGTATCCAATCATTAGCCAAGTACAAAATGGAACGCTTAAAGTCGGATATACAAGCACAAGTACCCAATAGCTATTTAATAATCCAAGCCAACCAACTATTTTAAACAAAGGAATAAATAAAAGTGTATCGGGCACCAAATATGTTAAAAATATACCCGTAGCTAAAATTCCAGACCCCCAAAACTTTAATCTTGATAATGAATATGCAGCCAAGACACTAATAACCATGGATATTACAACTACGGATATTGTAACTATTATAGTGTTTTTGAAAAAAGTAAGAAAAGGTGTCTCCGTAAATAAGTATATATAATGACTTAAAGTTATCCCNTGCTCTATTAACCAAGGGTTTGCCGTAAGTTCTGCTATTTCCTTATTCGATTTTAAAGAAGTTATGAGCATATAATAAGGAGGAAACAAAAAGAAAACTACAAAAATTAGTAAGAATGCATAGGCAGCTATCAAAGCCCATTTTCGGTTAGAATTCATGCTTTTTCTATATGAAAAAATTTGCATCTATACCTCTTTTGACCTTTTTTGTACATTTCGCAGAATGACAAATGAGAGTATAGCNAATACAGGAAACATAAATAAAGATACNGTCGCACCAAGAGGTATATCACCTGATTCTATACCTACTCTAAAAGCATAAGTTGCAAAAAGATGGGTAGTATCTATTGGTCCTCCTCTAGTTAAAACCCTTACAATATCAAAATTTGCAAACGTCACTATTATGGAAAAGAGAATAGTGATAGAAATAATATTTTTCATCATTGGAAGAGTAATATAAAAAAGTTTTTGCCAATAATTAGCGCCATCTATTGATGACGCTTCATATAAATCTTCTGGAATAGACTTTAGAGCTGCCAAATACATTATTAGAAAAAATGGAGCCCCTACCCAAATATTCACTAGTATGATAGAGAATCTCGCCCAAAAAGTTTCACTAAGCCATGGAATGGCATCTATTGACAATTTCCCGAGCATCCAATTTANAGCACTATACGTTGGTTCAAATAACCACCACCAGCCTAAGGTAGACAGAGCAGGAGGAATTACCCACGGAACTAATAACATACCNCGCCATTTTCTTTGCCCTTTACTAGGNAGTTCATTTATGGAATGAGCGGCTACAAACCCTATTAANGCTTTAAAAAAAACAGCTACTAAAGCAAANAAAATGGATTGTTGAACAACTAGCCAAAACGTTTCTCTTTTAAATANAAATAAAAAATTGGCTATCCCTACAAATTTAGTTTCGGCTTTATTCAGAGTAGCCAAAAATATTGAGTAAAAAAATGGATAGATAATTAAACAAACAACCATTAATATTAACGGCAAACACATTATAAAAGCTATACGTGGTTTTTGCCTAAACCAAAGATATAGATTACTTAATTTCATTATCCACGCATAACACCTTCTAGTTCATTTTCCGCCCACTTAATCCCTTTTTTAATTGAATNACCTTTTGAAGTTATGCGAGCTATGAGATTAGAAATTATATATTGTGTTGTAATTTGTGAGGCAATTTCTGGAGGAGCAGGATAACCTGGCGCTACCGGTATCTCATCCCCTNTCATAGGATANTTATATAANGTTCCATTAGGAGGACTTGCATCTTCCCANGTTNTATTANCNTTAAAATGAGAAATNACTANNGGAATATCATANCCTTGNGANGCTCTNACGCATTGCTCTACTACAGACCTTTCAGACATATACCTCAACAAGTCCTTTGCAGCAGATTTATTATCGGCAAAATCCCATATACCCCAAAACTGAGAATTATCAGGTCTATATCGACCTTTAGGTCCCCGAGGAAGATCATGATGCCATAATTTTTTTGCTATTTCAGGATTATCTCTTTTAGCTACAGCCCAGGCACTTGNTGGATTTATTATACANGACCCTTCACCTGAAATTAACCAACGATTATTACTTGCGTCATCCCAAGCATAAACACTATCTGGCATAAATTGAGTAAATTTAATTAAATATTCTAATACTTCCCGAACTTCATCAGAATCTACTGTAATCTCCCCCTCTTTATTAACTAATTCTGCTCCAAAAGATGTAAACATTGCACTAAGCCATCGGCTATCTGGTGTAGCACCAATAGTACCTCCAAATGACTTTCCTGCTAAGTGTAATTTTTCTGCAGCACTTAAAAAAGCATCATAGGTCCAAGCATCAACTAAAGAGGGATCTCTAATATCATTATCAGGAAAAATATTTTTTAAATCCATGTTGGCATATTCTTTAAAAAGATCTAAACGTGAAACCATAGAATCAAAAAATGAGCCAGTAGGTGCTGGTGCACCTCTCCAATGTCCATCTAAATAAGCATAAAATCTTGCTGAATCTAATAAAGGTCCATGCTTATTTATAATATCCTCCACCACATCATCAATTGGCTCCAATTTATTCTTAAACATAGAACTAAACCATGTAGGTAAAGAAAAAACATCATGCCCAGTTTTTGCGCGCGACTCTGCTTGAGCTGTAATCAATAATTTATTCCCTACTGAAGTTATAAAATCTATTTTAATATCTACTCCATTATTTTTACCCCAAGAAACTACTATCTCTTCTAAAACATCGTTTGCCCCTGGAATCCAATGATCCCATATTCCAAGTGATAATTTTCCTGCAGAACTACAACCTTTTACGTATGGAGCTGCAATAGCCATAGCACCAGCTACTCCTGCTGTCTTAATAAAATCCCTTCTCTTTTGTAATCTAGCCATACGTTGCCTCCCCTTAAAAACCACCTTCGAACCATTACATATTAATTACAATTAATTTCAATTACTTAGTTTATTTTTTTAAATTTAATCATAATAATTTAAGGTAATATTATACTAGAACCACTAGTCATCCTCCCTGAGAGTTCAGTATGAGCCTTATCTACTTCATTTAAATGATAACGCTGATTTATTTCTACTTTAAGAATACCTTTCGCTATTAATTCATATAACTCACTTGCATTTTTTGATCTCTCAGTAGGGTCTTTTGTGAAAGTTAACAACCCTCCGCATGCAACAGAAGCTGAAAGCGGTCGTAATAAATTAATATTAAAAGACTCTATAGGTCCTGAAGAAACTCCGTAACTTACTAATCTGCCTCTAGGAGCTAAACATGCAACTCCATCCAAAAACGTATCTTTTCCTACTGCATCATAAATGACATCCACACCTCTTCCTACTGTCAATGCTTTAACCCTCTCCACAAAGTTTTCTTTAGAAGAAATGATTGTATGGTCACAACCAAACTTTTTTGCATAATCTGATTTTTCTTCAGTACTAACTACTCCTATTACATTTGCTCCAATATATTTGGCCCACTGGCATAACAAAAGACCTACACCCCCAGCAGCAGAATGAATAAGGACATTGTGAGATTTTTTTACTTTCCATAATTCATTTACCAAATAATGAGCTGTCAAACCCTGTAAAGTTGAAGCAGCAGCTATTTCATATGAAATATCGGAGGGAAGTAAAATTAACCTATCTGCTGAAATATTCATTACTTCAGAGTAGGCACCCAGATTCATACAATGTGTAACCCTATCTCCTACTTTAAAATCCACTACATCTTCTCCAATTGATTCAATTTCTCCTGAAGCTTCCATGCCGAGAATATAGGGAGCTTGAGCATCAGGTGAGAATGCTTTTAAATTATATGCCCCATTTCGCATGTTTATATCTATAAAGTTCAGTCCTATTGCATGATGTTTTAATCTTACCTGACCTTTCTTAGGTCTATCCAAACTTACATCTTCATACTTTAGTACCTTTGGTCCCCCAGTTTCATAGATTCTTACTGCTTTGCCTATTATTTCCATATATCTTTCTCCCTGTTATCAAATTATTAATTCAATATTACTTTAGCCAATTACCGAACCGTCATTCTTTTGTATTGTTATTACTGACGAACGAGGCAAGGAATCCTTTACCCCTGGAAAATTACTATTACCTTTTTCACCTGGATGTTGAATGCCAACAAAAATAGTTTTTTTATCTTTGCTCCAAGTAATGCCAGTTACTTCGCATTCTTTAGGGCCAACCATGAATCTTTTTATTTCTCCCGTATTAGGATTGCCAAGTAACATTTGATTATTTCCCATTCCTTGAAAATCACCTGTATTAGTATATTTTCCATCCGTCTGAATCCATAAATAACCATTACTATCAAAACATAAACCATCAGGTGAATTAAAAATATTTTTTTCATTTATATTTTTTGACCCTGCTTTTAAACCAGAGTGAACTATTGGATTTCCTGCAAGCACAAAGAGATCCCATTTAAATTCTTTTCCTGTATGATCTCCCTCTTGAGGAATCCAACGTACTATTTGTCCATATTGATTATTCTGACGAGGATTTGGACCGTTAATAGAGGTATTATCCCCTCCTGCATTTGGTTTTCTTCCTCTATTTCTATTATTTGTTAAACAACAACAAACTTCGTTACTTACAGGACTAACTGCAACCCATTCGGGTCTGTCCATTGTGGTAGCACCTACTAATGATGCCGCCTGCCTAGTATATACACAAATTTCTGCCAAAGAGGACATGCCCGTTGTTTTCGGAGATAACTCTAACCATTCACCCGTATTGTTTTCATAAAACCTAGCAACGTAAAGTTTACCCTTTTGTAATAAATCTGATGCATCTCCATCATTATTATATTTCCCATTACTGACATAACGATAAAGATATTCTCCTCTCTCATCATCTCCCATATAAACCACTATATGTCCATTCTTTGCCATAACTAATTCTGCATTCTCATGTTTAAAGCGACCCAAGGCTGTTAATTTTTTGGGATTTGAATACGGATCAAAAGGATCAATTTCTACAATGTAACCAGCTCTATTAACTTCGTTGGGAATTTTTGATATATCAAATCTTTCATCCACTTTTGCCCAGTTATAACCCCTATCATTAACCCTGATTCCATATCTCTTCATTTCTGGCGAAATATTTATATTTTTGTTACTGGAAGAGAAGTAAAAATTAAAATTCTCTTCACATGTTAAATATGTTCCCCATGGAGTTCTACCGCTACCGCAATTATTCCAAGTGCCTAGGCTTAATAATCCTTTTGGATCATCCTTAGTCTTTAAAAGATCATGACCTTTTGCAGGGCCAGTAATATTTATTAATGTATCAGGGAATATTCTTCTATTTAGAGCTGAATCTTTTACAATTTTCCATTTATTTATTCCTTTCTTTATCTCTACCATAGAGACACCATGGGCCACCATACCTTTATAAATATCATCTACTGTTTTGGGTTTACCAGAAGAATTATTACCAAACATAATATTCAAATTTGTATATTCATTATTTACCGCAAGAATATTTTTCCCATCTTTTGAGAACAAAACCATTCCATCATTATTATCACCAAAAGAATTTCTTTGACTCGATTCATTTCCTCTACTTACTACATCAAACTCTTTCCCGGTAGACCATAATGGATCACCCCAACTAACAAGTAAATTCCAATTAAAACCTTCAGCCAACGTTATTGTGTCACTGGTACTAGAGGGAATCTCTTTAAATTTAGCATAATCCGCTCCTTCGTTCATAGAGAATCCACTGCTTACAAATGATGTAGATATAAATGAACCCAATCCAAAAGTTGCACCAGATTTAAGAATTTTCCTTCGGGAAATCATTTTTTCTGCTATTTTATCAAAATCAGACATAATATATTCTTATCTTTAAGTACATTAGTATAATAAGGTATATGTTATAATATTTTATATTTGCATTGCATAAAATTTAAATTATGAAACATTCTATGAAAAACTAAAAATATAATTATGATTTATTTAAAAAACATTTTACCAATACTAATAATATTTTTCTTTTTTGGAAATGCATCTTCCAACGATCAAATTGATTTTGAGCCTTTGAAAATAATGGAAAATGAAAGGCCGAATACATCTAAAANNAAATTAAATTATATGTTTAAATTTTCTTTAAGATGCAGCGCCTTACTATACTCCTTAGGAAAAGAAACAGATAACAACAAAATAATTTTAATATCTAGAAATTTTAATCAAAGTGCTTATGTAGCATTGCTTTTAATCAAAAAAAAGAACGCAGAAGTTTTGCGTCAACAGGTATCTGAATATATAGGGGAATATATAAAAATCTATACGCCCATTTTGAAAAACAATTTTTCAAAAAATAATAAGTATCTAGAAGGTTCAGACATCTTAAAAGGAGACTTTCAATCCTGTGAAACACATAGTTACAAAACAAATAGCTTCCTGCGTGCAAATAGCTTTCAGGTCTTAAAATGACCCTATCCCTTTACTGCCCCCCTAGCCTGAGCTAATTCAGAAGAACCTGATTGTGTTATAAATGCAGCGTCGTTAGCAATAGTACAAAAATCAAATCCCATTTCTATTCTCTCTTTTACAGTTTTTCCATTTGGACAATGCATACCGGCTTTAATATTAGCTTTTTTACACTCTTGCAATATGTGACTAATTGCATCATTTACTTCATCTACAGGATTAATGGAAGGAGCATGACCCATTGTTAACGATAAATCACTTGGTCCAATGTATACCGCATCTAGCTCCTCGACAGACAAAATATCAGCAAGATTATCTACAGCAGTAGATGTTTCTATCATTGCAAAAGTTATGATGCTGTCATTTGCATTCTGAGCATAATCGTCCCCAGCATATATTTTTGCTCTTGAAGGTCCGAAACTTCTCATTCCTCTTGGAGCATATCGACAAGCTGTAACAAATTGATGACATTCATCTTTAGTATTGATCATAGGACAAATAATTCCATAAGACCCTGCATCTAATGATTTCATAATTATGGCGGGATCATTCCACGGGACTCTAACCAAAGGAGTAGCATCAAAAATTGAAATGGCTTGTAGCATTTCAACAGCTCTTTGAAAATTAACCATACCATGCTGCATATCTACCGTTACACTATCGAAACCTAATGAAGCAACTATTTCAGCACTAAAAGAATTTGGAATTGCTAACCAAGAATTTACAACTCCTTTACCATTTGACCATAATTCTCTTACACCATTTTTTTTCATTTAAAGAACACCCCCTACAAAAATAAATATGCAATAAAGGCAAATAGTAATACAAATATCCATCAAAGCGAAAGCATTAAATAATATTTTTATCCTCAAGTACCACAAAAAGTCTGGAGCACAACCTCATTGGGCAAAGGAGGATTCAGATAATCTTTATTAAGTGGTTGTTCCTCAAAAGGGTGAGAGAGTATTTCACAAAATTTATTAAAAAAATCATAATCCTCATTAAGGGCATTTTTAATAGCTTCCTCTACTCTATGATTACGAGGAATATAGGCTGGGTTGCATGATAACATAAAAGATTTTCTTTCTTTATTTCCTATTTTCTCATTATTAAGTCTATCTCTCCAATCTGATAACCAATTATTAATAGCTAATTTATCAGCAAAAAGTTTATTGAAATTTTTATCAGATTTATTTTTTTCATCAGAGAGAAAACTCAAATTTCTGAAAGCATTGGTAAAATCCACAGAATCTTTTTCCATCAACTGGAGCAATCTAGAACCTAAATCGAGATCCTTAGAATATTCTTCTTTTAGACCAAGTTTTGATCTCAAAACGGAAGTCCAATCTTCATTAAATATATCATCAAACTCTTCTATCAATTCTTTAGCAATTTTGATTGAAGCCTCAGTGTCTTTATTTATCAAAGGCAAAATTGAAGCAGCAAAACAACCAAGATTCCACTTAGTTATTTGTGCCTGATTATTATACGCATAACGACCAAATTGATCTATAGAACTATAAACAGTATTTGCATTATAATTATCCATAAAGGCGCATGGCCCATAATCAATAGTCTCTCCAGATAAGGTCATATTATCAGTGTTCATAACCCCATGTATAAAACCTACTCCTAACCATTTGGAAATTAAACTTGATTGCCTTTTAATTAATTCTTTTAATAAATAAATATATGGATTTTCTAATTCTTTTACTCCATTATAATGTCTGTCTATAACGTGATCAGCCAGTTGTTTAACAGATTTTAAGTCATCTTTCGCAGCAAAATATTGAAACGTTCCAATACGAATATGACTACTAGCTATTCTTGTAAGAATTGCACCTGGTAAATTTTCTTCTCGTTGCACTATTTCACCTGTGGTAACAGCAGCGAGAGCCCTAGTGGTAGGAATGTTAAGCGCAAACATTGCCTCACTAATAATGTATTCCCTGAGCACTGGTCCTAAACAAGCACGTCCATCTCCCATACGAGAAAAAGGCGTAAGCCCTGCACCCTTTAATTGTATGTCATATCTTTTATTATTTTTATCTAAAACTTCTCCTAGCATTACTGCTCTTCCATCTCCCAATTGAGGAACCCATGTACCAAATTGATGACCTGCATAAACCATAGATAAAGGATCAGAGCCTGAAGCTATACGGTTACCAGAAATTATCTCTATTCCTTCTTGAGATCTAAGAAAATTAGGATCTATTTTTAATTGTTCAGCAAGCCTATAATTTAATTTTATTAAATTCGGCTTTCTGACCGGTGTAGGATTTTGCCTATAATAAAATTGTGATGGAAGTTTAATATAGCTATTATTAAAAGAAAAATGGCTTGATTGATTTAAAATTAAACTCATTGTTTTTGACGACTTTCGATGTAGTTTAATATTTTATCTCTAGTTTCTCCCATTTTGCAATCTTTAATATGAGTCAAATGTTTTTCACCATAATTGTACCCTACTATTTCAATCGTATCCAGATATGATTCTTTAAGAAAATTTAGATCTTGAGGACGGTTATATGGATCGTCAAAATACGCAAAAATTAAAGCCTCAATACTGTTCATATTTAGCATTTTGTGAATGTGTAATGGTCTAACGCGGCCTCTCCAAATAGGATGTCTTTCATATCTCGGTCCACAGCATGCAGGTGCAAATATTATTGCAGCATTAAACTTCAATCCTACATTTTCCATTGACATTAAGGATGACCAAGCACCAGATGAATGTCCAGAAAGGAATATATTTTCAGGACTTACCCCAGCCAAGATCAACTGATCTAAGGTGTTTTCTACCTCTATAACACGATCAAAAATCCAATAGCCTGGTTTAAAATGCTCATCAGTTGCGAGTGAACAAAGGTAGTATATATAAATATTAGATATTTTTTGTAAATCTAATAATGAGTTAGGAACATCGTTCCACCAAGCATTACAGTCCTCATGTTTAGTTGGATTCCCATTGCCATGAGAATAAACTATCACTATGGCTTCATTAGGATGTTCAATATATATATCAGGGACTTTACCACTATATGATCGGGAAATNGGTTTTACTGNATCCATTGTANCAATAAAACCAGTTCTATTAGAATTTTNGGAAATACCTAAAAATAGCAAAGATAGTATAATCACTCCNATAGAANAATAAAGATTTGCTAATCTCATGTATATTCAGTTTATTAATTAAAGATAAAAATATATTATCATTAACAGTTTTATAATAAAATAAAACTTGTTTTATTGTCACAAGAAAAAATATAGAAACTTTTCATCTTGAAAAATATTAATTCTTTATATTAAGATGTCTTTATGAGCAAAGAAAATACTAAATATGATTTGATAATAATTGGAGCTGGGTTTGCTGGTTTATATGCGCTTTATAAAGCCATAAAACGTAATATTAAAGTATGTGTTTTTGAAAAAGGATCTGATGTTGGAGGTACTTGGTACTGGAATAGATACCCCGGTGCAAGATGCGATGTAGAAAGCATGCAATACTCATATCAATTTTCTAAAAAGCTAGAACAAGAGTGGGTGTGGACTGAACAATACGCTACACAACCTGAGATACTAAAATATGCTAAACATGTTGCCAAAAGATATAATCTCAAACCTTATATAAAGTTTAATAACATCATCACTTCATCACATTTTGATAAAAAATCAAGAGTCTGGAATATAAAAAACAGAAAAGGTGAACAATTTAAAGCTAGATTTTGTATCATGGCGACAGGTTGTCTTTCAAGTACTTACACTCCATTAATAAAAGGTGCTTCTTCTTTCAAAGGTGATATATTTCATACTGGGAATTGGCCTCATAAAAAAATTAACTTTTCAAACAAAAAAGTAGGAATAATTGGGACTGGATCATCAGCAATTCAGTCTATTCCTGTAATAGCTGATAAAGCCAAACATCTATATGTGTTCCAAAGAACCCCCCACTACACAGTGCCAGCTAGAAACAGATCCTTAATTTACGGAAATGGAGATAATAGTTATACAAAAAGAGAAGCTCAGGGGTTCGATGTAGACTTAACAGTTGAAGAAATTAAAGCTGATTATTCTAATCTTAGAAAAAAAGCAAAAAATATGTTTTCTGCTATGGCATTTGACTTAAACAAAAAATCAGCATTAGAAGTTTCCAAACTGGAAAGGAAAGTAGAATATGAATCCCGTTGGGAAAAAGGAGGAGTTCCTTTTATTGGAGCCTTTATAGATCTTAACACGAACAGAGAAGCAAATGATACTGCTGCCGAATTTGTTAGGAATAAGATCAAACAAACTGTTAAGGACCCTCAAATAGCCAAAAAGTTGGTTCCTAATTACACCATAGGATGCAAACGCCTGGCAGTTGATACTAATTACTATGAAACTTATAATAAATCAAATGTTACACTTGTTGACTTAAAAGATAATCCTATAAAAAAAATTACTACAAAAGGTATTCAAACTACTCAAAAAGAATACTCTTTTGATTCTCTTATATATGCAACTGGATTTGATGCTATGACAGGCGCTCTAATGAATATTGATATTAGGGGTTCTAATGGAATTAAATTATCTAAAAAATGGGCAAACGGACCAAAAACATTTCTGGGTTTAGCTATTCAGGGATTTCCAAATCTTTTTACTATTACGGGACCTGGAAGCCCATCTGTTTTTACAAACATGATTACCTCTATAGAACAGCATGTAGATTGGATATTTGATTGCTTTGACTACTTATATACTAATGGAATAGAACTTATAGAACCTAGCGAAGAATCTGAAAGAGACTGGGTACAACACAATCAAGATATAGCAAAGCCGCATATAAGGTCTTCCTGTAGTTCTTGGTATAGGGGATCTAATGTAGAAGGAAAACCAGAAATATTTTTGCCATACGTCGGTGGTTTTCCTGCATACGTCAAAAAATGCGAGGAAATATCTAAATCTGGATATAAAGGCTTTTTACTGACAAAATAGATTACCTTTACTAATTAATCTATTTCTTTAATTTTACCAGAATTAAAAATAGTTTTGATTAATCCTAGTTCTTTTATTCCTAATTTAACTTTATCTTCGATTTCTTTTTCAACCCTTAATACTTTTTTCAAATTCAAAGCAACTTCCGCAATTAATAAATTAGGTACTACTACTATTCCATCTAAATCTGCCACTATTATGTCTCCTGAATTGACATGAATTCCTCCTATTACTATCGAAGTGCCAACTTTCCCAGGACCATT
>PAWH01000034.1 GCA_002714055.1 Candidatus Pelagibacterales bacterium
GGAGAGGAAAGCATTAGAGAGTTTAATTCCAAGACTCTTGAAGTATTGGATGATGGAGATAAATCCATATTTATTTTTGAACATCCACGTGATGTTTCAGGAACAGCAGTTTTAACCTTTACTCATAAGCATGGCCCAGATGATCAGTGGCTATATTTGCCAGCTCTTAAAAGGGTTAAAAGAATAAGTTCAGATAATAAGTCAGGATCATTTGTTGGATCAGAATTCGCTTATGAAGATCTTTCTAGTCAAGAAGTAGAAAAATATACCTATAAGTGGATTCAAGATGCTCCTTGCCCTGGAAAAGAAGAAATTACCTGTTTTAATTCTGAAGATTATCCTGTTGATAAATCTTCAGGATATACAAAGAGAGTTTTATGGATTGATTATGATGAGTTTAGGGTTTGGAAAATAGAATTTTATGATCGTAAAGAATCCTTGCTAAAGACATTGGTTTTTTCTGACTACAAACTGTATCTTGACAAGTATTGGCGTTCACATTTTTTACATATGCTTAACCATGCTACAGCTAAAGAAACCGAAATTATTATTGAAAATATAAAATTTCAATCTGGTTTAAAAGATAGTGACTTTAATCGTCAGGCTTTAAAGCGTGTTCGGTAAGGACTATACTATAAGTATAAAGGCCATTTATTTATTTTTATTTTTTTGTTGTTATATACTTGATGGGATAGCGTATTCTTTTTATGAAAATATGGATTTTAAAGGTGAAATATCATTATCAGGTAGATATTTTCCCTCTGCTCCAGAATATTCTGGACAAAAACATAATAATTTATCCATGGCACTAAAAGCTGAAATTTTTAAGGATCTAGATGAACAAAGTTCCTTAATATTTACTCCTTTCATTAGATTAGATAGTGCAGATCCAAATAGGTCTAAAGGAGACTTAAGAGAATTTTTATATACTAAATATGGAGATGATTGGGAGGCATCAATTGGTATAGGACAAGTCTTTTGGGGGATTACTGAATCAAGAAATTTAGTCGATATTATAAATCAATTCGACGAGGTTGAAGATCCTACTCATAAAACTAAGCTAGGACAACCATTGGGAAATATTACCCTAATTAGAGATGAAAGTTATTTTGAGTTTTATTTGTTACCTTATTTCAGAGAAAGACCTACCCCAGGAAGAAAAGGACGCTTGAGAACAGATCCTCATTTTTTGAAAAGTGATGCAAAATTTGAGGGAGGAAGTCAGTGGACACCAGAAGTAGCTTTTAGATGGCTAAATACTTATGATGACATAGATGTAAGCTCACATTTGTTTTTTGGGTACGCTAAACAACCCTCAATAGATATAAGGATTATTGATGGAGTCACTAATTATGGCGCAGCTTATCAAAGAATAAGACAATTGGGGGGAACTATTCAAAAAACAGCTGGTTCAACTTTGTACAAATTAGAACTCATTGGCAGAGATGGACAAAGAGACTCTAAAACAAGGAGAACAGATTTTTTAGCTTCTGTTATAGGATTAGAACACACAATGTATAGGGTTTTGAGTGATAATGGGGATCTAGGGTTAATATTGGAATATAACTTTGATAGTCGTAGAGATAGATCTAGTGAATTATTGCAAGATGATTTGTTTATTGCGACTAGATTCTCTTTAAATGATAATTTAAATACGGAACTTTTATTAAGTTCTATTTTTGATTTAGATGGAGATGGTCAAACTTATCAGATTGATTTTGGAAAAAGAATTAATGATTCGTTAACATATAATATTAAGGGAGCTGTTTATCAAAATGGAAGACCTGGCTCAACGTTATATATTCTGAGGCAAGATAGTTGGTTGGAATTAGAAATAAAATATTATTTTTAAAAGTAATCTTGCTTATTTTAGAATCATTAATATAATTTTTGAACTTTAAAAAAATATTTATAAGGTGTGCTATATGCAAACTTCTAAAAAAAATAAAACTTCAAAAAAGAAAACTATTTTAACTATCACAGAAAATTATGTGCCTTCGGAAAAAGAGTCATTTATGAATGAAAAGCAGCTACTTTATTTTAAAATTAAGTTGGAGAAGTGGAGAACTATAGTATTGGAAGATTCTGAAAAAACTAGGGATAATCTTCAAAATAACAGTGTTCCCGAAGCAGATATAGCTGATAGAGCTTCTACGGAAACAGATAGGGCTTTAGAACTGAGAACTCGCGATAGACAAAGAAAGCTTTTGGCAAAAATTGATGCAGCGCTTGTTAGAATAAAAGAAGGTAATTATGGCTATTGTACTGAAACAGGTGAGGCTATATCACTTAAGCGGCTGGATGCTAGGCCTATTGCATTATTGTCTATTAATGCACAAGAACGTCATGAAAAACATGAAAGATCTTATAGAGAGGAGTGATTTTAGAGAACAAAATAAGAACAAAACTGTTGACTTAATCTTTTTTGTGTGTGTAAATTATAGAACAAAACATGATCATATTGCTTTGTATATAGATTATAAATAGCTTTTTTGTTTATGTAGCAGGAGATTAAAAAATGGTTAATCAAGAAAAGAAACCCGAATTAAAGGTAGTGGATATGGAAGATAACGATAAAAGTAAGGCATTGGAAGCGGCTCTAGGACACATAGAGAGAACTTATGGAAAAGGTTCCATTATGAAACTAGGTGAAAATAGTGTTGTGGAAATAGAATCTATTTCTACAGGATCGTTGGGCTTAGATATAGCTTTAGGAATAGGAGGTCTACCAAGGGGGCGTATAATAGAAATATATGGACCAGAAAGTTCAGGAAAAACAACACTAGCGCTTCACGTTGCGGCAGAGGCTCAAAAAGCAGGAGGTGTATGTGCATTTGTTGATGCAGAGCACGCATTGGATCCAGTTTATGCCAAAAAACTAGGAGTAAAAGTAGAAGACTTATTGATAAGTCAGCCGGATACAGGTGAACAAGCATTAGAAATAGCCGATACCTTGGTTAAATCGGGAGCTGTTGATGTTTTAGTTATTGATTCGGTAGCTGCTTTAGTACCTAGAGCTGAGCTTGAAGGAGAGATGGGAGATACTCATGTAGGATTGCAAGCGAGATTAATGAGTCAAGCTTTAAGAAAGCTTACTTCCTCAATATCTAAATCTAGAACGACAGTAATATTTATCAACCAAATTAGAATGAAAATAGGTGTAATGTATGGCAGTCCTGAAACAACCTCAGGAGGCAATGCATTAAAATTTTATGCGTCTGTAAGGTTAGATATAAGACGAATAGGTCAAATAAAGGAAAGAGAAGAAGTAGTGGGCAATCAAACTAGAGTGAAGGTTGTTAAAAATAAAGTAGCACCTCCATTTAGAGTAGTAGAGTTTGATATTATGTATGGGGAAGGTATAAGTTATTTAGGAGAAATAATTGATCTAGGAGTTAAAGAAGGAATAATAGAAAAATCAGGTTCCTGGTATTCATATGGCAATGAAAGAATAGGTCAAGGGAGAGAAAATGCTAAGTTATACCTTAAGGATAACAGTAAAGTAGCAGAAGAAATTAGTGTGGCTGTTAAAAAAAGTGCAGGATTGCAAAAATACTTGGAAACCGAATTGGAAGATAAAAATGAGCAGACAGTTGCTACTTCTGAATAATAAAATTATAGAACATAACTGATTTAAATTTATCTCACTTTAAAAAATATTTAATTTATTTCTAGTTCCTGTATTAGTATATATAATGAGTGTCTAGGAGAAGTTTATGGGCAAATCTTATTCTACTAACAGTATTAGAAGGTCTTTTCTAGATTATTTTGTAAAGGCAGGTCATGAAGAAGTTAGTTCATCTCCTTTGATACCTGATGAAGATCCCACTCTTTTATTTGCTAATTCAGGTATGGTACAATTTAAAAATATTTTTACTGGTGCGGAAAAAAGTCTTTTTTCAACGGCAACTACATCTCAAAAGTGTTTAAGGGCAGGAGGAAAACACAATGATCTCGAAAACGTAGGTTATACAGCAAGACATCACACTTTTTTTGAAATGTTAGGCAATTTTAGTTTTGGAGATTATTTTAAAGAGAAGGCAATAGAATATGCTTGGAATTTAGTTACTAATACTTTTGAACTTAAAAAAGAAAATTTGTTAGTAACTGTTTTTGAAGAAGATACAGAGGCATTTTTACTGTGGAAAAAAATTTCAGGTTTAGAAGAAAGCAAAATACTTAAAATTAATTCTTCAGATAATTTTTGGTCGATGGGTGATACAGGACCATGTGGTCCTTGTTCTGAAATATTTTATGATCATGGCTCACATATTAAGGGAGGTATGCCAGGAAGTTCTAAACAGGAAGGTGATAGGTATATTGAGATTTGGAACTTAGTTTTCATGCAGTATGAAATGCATAAATCAGGTAAACGTTCTAATCTACCTAGTCCTTCTATTGACACTGGCATGGGCTTAGAAAGAATGGCCGCTGTTTTACAAGGAGTTAATGATAATTATGAAATAGATCTTTTTAAAAAATTGATAGAAGATTCTATAAATATAGCTGGCTTTGATGTTCAAGGAGATGATTTAAATTCACATAAAGTGATTGTAGATCATTTGAGAGCCTCTTGTTTTTTAATAGCTGATGGAATTTTACCTACAAATGAAGGTAGAGGGTATGTATTACGTAGAATTATGAGGAGAGCAATGCGTCATATTCACAAACTGGGCATTCAAGAAACACATTTTTGGAAGCTTGTAGATTGCTTAGAACATAATATGGGAGAGGCTTTTCCTGAGCTAAGTAGGGCTAAGGCATTAATTATTTCAACTCTTAAAAATGAAGAGACTAAATTTAAAGAAACTTTAGAAAGAGGCATGGGGTTATTAGAAAAATCAATTTTAGACTTATCTTCTTCCGAGTCTTTCTCTGGAGATATAGCATTTAAATTGTATGATACATATGGATTTCCCATTGATCTCACAGAAGATGTTTTAAGAAGTAAAGGTCATGCTTTAGATATGAAGGGATTCCAAAAATGTATGAAAGCCCAACAAGAAGTAGCGAGAGCTTCATGGGCAGGCTCAGGAGCTAAAGAGATTAATACCATATGGTTAGGTATTAAGGATCGTCAAAAAGATGTTGAATTTTTAGGATACGAAAAAAATGAGACCAAAGCAAAAGTTGTTTCAATAGTTTATGAAGATAGAGAAGTAGCTGAAATTAAAAAGGGTGATCANGCTTACGTGGNTACGGANATTTCAACGTTTTATGGAGAAGCGGGTGGCCAACAGGGAGATANGGGAGTTCTTATTTGGAAAAAAGGAAAAGCAGAAGTTAGGGATACCAAAAAATATTCAGGTATCATTGTTCATGAAGTAGATGTTATAGAGGGATCCCTTANTAAAGGAATGTCTTTATCTTTAAATATAGATTCTGATAGAAGAAATGGTCTAGCCATTCATCATAGTGCCACTCATTTACTCCATGAATCTTTGAGAAGATACCTAGGAGATCATATTTCCCAAAAAGGAAGTATGGTCGCACCAGATAGATTAAGGTTCGATATTAGTCATAATAAGCCCATTAATAAAGAAGATATAATCAATNTAGAAAAAGATATTAATTCGTTAATAAGAGCTAATGGAAAAGTTACCACTAAANTAATGAATATGAAGGAAGCGGAAAAAATAGGAGCATTGGCTTTATTTGGAGAAAAATATAACGAAGAAGTGAGAGTAGTATCTATGGAAGATGGTACACAAGAATTAAGTGAAAAAAATAGTTTTTCATTAGAATTATGTGGAGGAACACATGTTTCAAATTTGGGAGAGATAGGTTTGCTAAAAATTATCTCTGATACTGCTTTGGGTTCAGGTATTAGGAGGATAGAAGCAATAGCTGGAGAAGCTGCAATAAAATATATTCAGTCATCAAATGAAATATTAAATGAACTATCTTCTGAACTTAAAGTATCTAAGGANAAATTGANAGATAGGGTTGTTGGTTTTATAGAAGAAAGAAAAAATCTTGAAAAAAAGATTATAGAACTTAATAAAAAGATAAATACTTCTAGTATTTCTCAAAAANATGACAGTTACTCTGAGNTATCTGGTGTAAAAGTTATTGCAAAGGTATTAGAATCAGNTTCTCCCAGAGATCTTAAGGGATTAGTGGATGAATTTAAAAAGAAGATAGTTGAGGGTATAGTAATTATTATTGGTATTGATAAACAAAAAGCTTCTATAGTAGTTGGAGTAACAGAAAAACTTAAAAAAGAATTTAATGCTCAAGATTTGGTTAAAATAGGGGTAAAGTGTTTGGGAGGAGAAGGAGGCGGAGGTAGNGANGANTTGGCTCAGGGTGGAGGNCCTCATTATAGTAATGCTCAANAATCTCTAGAAAANATAATNCAAGAAATTAAAAATATTAAGTCTTAATTATTCATAACACTATTTAGTTTCTTCTCTAATTCTTCCAAAAAAGGTATTGTTTCAAGCCAATCTTGATTCNTGCCAACTAGTAATGCTAGGTCTTTAGTCATTTTCCCATTTTCTATAGTATCTATACAAATATTTTCTATAGTCTCGGCGAANTTNTGCAATTCNACGTTGGAGTCATATAGTCCTCTATACCAGAGGCCTCTTGTCCAAGCAAAAATTGAAGCTATNGGATTTGTAGATGTTGGTTCTCCTTTCTGATGTGNGCGATAATGNCGGGTAACCGTTCCATGAGCAGCCTCNGTTTCAACTGTTTTNCCATCTGGTGTCATTAAAATAGAAGTCATTAATCCTAATGAACCAAATCCTTGGGCAACTGTATCTGATTGNACATCCCCATCATAATTTTTGCATGCCCATACGAAACCACCATCCCATTTGAGAACTGCTGCGACCATGTCATCAATTAATCTATGTTCATAAGTAATCCTTTTTTCCTTAAATTTTGAAACAAATTCAGTATCATAAATTTCTTGGAATATATTTTTAAATCTTCCATCATAAACTTTTAAAATTGTATTTTTTGTTGAAAGATACACTGGCCATCCTAACTTNAAACCGTAATTAAAACAGGATCTTGCAAAGCCACGTATTGATTCATCTAAATTAAACATACCTAAAGCAATACCACTATTTTCGTATTTNTATACTTCGTGCTCTATTGGNTTATCACCATTATCAGGAATAAATTTCATAATTAATTTTCCTGAGCCGGGTATTATAAAATCAGTAGCTCTATATTGATCTCCAAATGCATGACGACCAATTACTATGGGCTTGGTCCAGCCCGGAACATATCTAGGAATATTTTTGCATATTATGGGTTGTCTAAAAACAGTTCCATTTAAAATGTTTCGTATAGTTCCGTTTGGTGATCTCCACATTTTTTTAAGCTTAAATTCAGNTACTCTTTGNTCATCAGGTGTAATTGTTGCACATTTAATGCCGACATTATATTTTTTAATAGCATTAGCAGAGTCTATAGTGACTTGATCAGAAGTAATATTTCTATTTANTATNCCTANATCAAAATATTTTATATCCATATCTAACCATGGCATTATTAATTTTTCACGAATGATTTNCCATATGACTTTTGTCATTTCATCGCCATCAATTTCTACTACTGGGTTTTTCACTTTTATCTTTGGCATACTTNGTTCTCCTGAAAGATAAATAATACTTAAATTATATATTAAAACTTATAGGTTTTGTTTTATAAATNTAATTAATTGTCAAGATTATTTATGNAAATTATTATCTAGAAAATNTAAGAGCTCATCAGTACTATTTGCCCAAAATATATGTTTTATNTCTTTGTGGTTAACAAATCCTTCTTTTTTCATAAATAAAAAAAACTTTTTTAAAGGGTNCCAGAATCCGTGAATATTAAAAATTATAATTGGCTTATTACTCAATCCTAGCTGTTTGAGAGTAAGTACTTCTAGTAATTCATCCAATGTTCCAAATCCNCCAGGTAATATTAAAAATGCATCGGATCTATTAATCATTATTTTCTTTCTATTACTTAGAGTTTTTACGGTATAAAATTTATACAAACCTTCTTGAGCTAATTTTTGGATGTTTAGAAAATCTGGAAAAATTCCTATGATTTTTCCTTTTGATTTTTTAATAGTCTCAGATATTGTTCCCATCAAACCTGTCCTGCCTCCTCCATAAATTATTGGATATGAATTTTTGCAGAGAATTNTAGCTACTTTCTTTGACTGAGAACTATATATAGTTTTATTACCTTTTTGAGACCCACAAAAAATTGCTATAGTAGGTTTTTTCTTATAAAACATTTAAACTTATCTCTATTTTTTTATTTCTAGAACAGTGTTACTCTATTTTAAATAATGAATGTTTGTTAGTAGAAACTAAAAATTTGAATTACAGTGTTATTTATTGTTGACCAGTTACTNTATTATATCAGAATATACAGTTAGCATCTATATGTTACNGTAATTCAAAGTTTATTATCTACAATGGAGTCAATTTAATTTTAAGNAGCTAACTAAAATACTTTGTATCTTAATTGATGCTTGGAGAAAAAAATGAAGAATTATCTTCCTTGGAAAGATATAGCTGGGATAGGCGCATTACTTATAATAATATTGTTGGTAATAAAATATGTTCCTCTAGACCCTACNAAGGAAGAAGTAATTAAAGAGCAGGAAGAAATTATTCATTTTGAGGAAGAGTCTAGTTTANAAATAGATAAAGAAACTATTACTGTNATCACTCCAAATAATAACTTAGAGATTACAAGTCCATCTTTTGATATAATTAAAGCTGATGAGGATGGTTTAGTTATAGCAGGTAGGGCAAAAAAATTCTCTGAAGTGACAATACTAAGAGGAGACGAGGTTATAACTAAAGTTCAAGCAAATCAATTTGGAGAATTTGTGTATATTACGGAAGAGCCATTAAATCCAGGAACTTATGAATTAAGACTTTTAGCAGATGGTATAGAGTCAAAAGAAAATGCAACAATTATGATTCCTGAAAAATCTATTGAAACAGCTGGAGATATAGTACCTAGTAAAGATGACCAGTTAGCTGAAATTACAAAAGATATAACACCNTCTATAGATGAATCCTTAATTGAATCTGGCAAAGAGGAACAATTAATAGTTATTCAGGATGAGGANGGTGCAGTAAAAAAAGTAATACAAGGTGCNACGGATTCATCTGAAATTTTAGAAGAACAAAAAAGCCTGACTTTTGATGCTTTATCATATACTCCTGAGGGTACCCTAAAATTATCAGGNAAAGCTCAGCCAGGGTCCAGAGTAGAAGTGTATATAGATGGAAATAGAATTGGTTGGGGAATCACAGAGGACGACGGTTTTTGGAATATTACCTTTGGAAAGCCAATCAAGNCTGGNGACTATGTGTTAAGATTTAATCAATTTGTTAACGAAAAAATTATTTCTAGTATAGATACTCCTGTTAGCCAGCCAGATTANTCAACCNTAGAANCAATAGATGAAAACACTGTGGTAGTTCAACCAGGCAACAGCTTATGGAGAATTTCTAGAAGATTCTACGGAAGAGGTATAATGTATACTTTAATATTCAAGGCTAATNNCAGTCATATTAATGATCCTGATTTAATTTATCCTGGACAGATTTTCAANNTTCCAGAAGAAATGAGCGAATAAACTATTTCTATTCTATTCTGCGGTAAATAAATTCAGGTACTTTATCGGCAATCTTTGATAAGGGTTCATCCAAAACTTTCCTGTATGGAGATAACTCACAGGTTGGGTCTGTTGCTTCTGGAATTCCTGTTAAAGCAAACGCTTGGCATCTACAACCTCCCCAATCTATTTCTTTTCTGTCGCAAGATCTGCAAGGTTCAGGCATCCAAGATGTCCCTCTAAACTTATTGAATGCCTCAGACTTTTCCCAAATCCATGGAAGTGGTTTATCTTTAACATTATCAAAGCTTAAAAAACTTAGTGATTCTGCAGCATGGCAAGGAAGAACTTTTCCTGCAGGTGTTATATTGAGAAATTGTCTACCCCAACCTCCCATACATGATTTTGGTCTTCTTGCATAATAATCAGGAACTACATAATCGATTGCTAAAATTCCTTTAAGTTTAATTCTATATTCTTCAACTAATTTAGTAGCAATATCAAGNTGTTCTCTTGANGGAAGGAAGGCAGTTTGATTCTTGAGAGCCCAACCATAATATTGTACTTGAGCTACTTCTAATCTTTCTGCATCTAGTTCAGTAGCCATATTTATCATGTCCTCAAGGTTATGAAGATTCTGTCTGTGCATAACTGCATTTACTGTGAGGGGAAGTCCTATTTTTCTAACTAATTTAGCGGTTGTAATTTTTTTTTCATGACCCTTATATCCAGCTATTTTATTAGCATTATTAGCATCAGTATCTTGAAAAGATACCTGAACATGGTCTAGTCCTGCTTCGTATAAATTTTTTAATCTTTGTTCATTTATTAATACGCCTGAAGTAATTAAGTTGGTGTAAATTCCGAGAGAACATGCGTGTTCTACTAATTCTTCTAAATCTTTTCTAGCTGTAGGTTCNCCTCCCGAAAAATGTGCTTGAAGTATACCCATACNTACTGCTTCNGTAAGCACTCGTTTCCAAGTATCTGTATCTATTTCATTAGACTTTTTTTCTAGTTCTATAGGATTAGAACAATATGGACATGACAGGGGACAACGGTGGGTTAGTTCACATAAAACTGCATATGGTATCTCAATATTCTTTTGCTTCATTTTATTACAAATCCCTTGTCGGCAAGAAGTTGGAGCATACCTATCACATCTTTAGATATTTGTTCTCTTGATGCCCCAGAAAACTTAACTGTTAACTCATCTATAATTAATGCTATAGATGATTCTCCATTTACTAATTGCATTATTTCTCCTGCTATCTCATCGAGTTCAAAAACTCGTTCAGGTGCATTAATAATCCATTTCTTTCTAGTATTATCATATCTTAATTTAGCATGACGTGGAAGTTTTGGAATATGTTGTTCATTTAGTATTAATAATTCTGTCATATTGTTTAGCCAAATTTATTTTTAAAACCCTTTGGTATAAATGCTCCTGGGGGTATAAAGCCAGGTTCCACATAAGCATAATAAAGAGCGTCTAATTGAGCCCATAATACTTCTGTTTTAAAACGAACCGCGTCTAAAACAGATTCTTGATCATCTCTAGTTTGAGCATTTTTAATAACCCATTCTTTTCCAAATTCTACATCTTTTCTTGCTTGATTTATTCTTTTTTTAAAATAGGCAAGTGCATAGTCNTCAGCCCATTTATAATGTTTAGACAAACCCTCAATCCTTTCCTTATGTATAGCAGGTGCATATATTTCTGTTAATGAGGAAGCTATTGATTCTAGNAGGGATTTTTCGCGAACAAAACTTANATAACTATCTACGGCAAACCTTGAAGCTGGTAAAAGACCTTTAAATGATTTGACATATTCTATATCTAATTCTAATTTTTCACATAATTGTAAATATCGCTTTATGCCACCACTTCCGTCGATATCTCCTTCATGATCAATTACTCTTGATCTCCATTCTAGTCTTAGGTCTATATCGTCAATTCTAGCCATTAGAGTTAGGTCTTTNCTTGGGATTGACCATTGATAATAAAATCTATTAAGAGCCCANGCTTGTATTTGTCCGTGTGATAATTTTCCAAAATGAAGAAGTTTATGAAAGGGATGCAGGCTATGATATCTTTCCTCTCCAAGTTTTTTTAATGCCAAAACAAACTGTTCTCTATCCATTGGCTTACTGTTTTTTAGTTTTTTTGCAGGTCCAGGGTAAAATGGTGCTGGCATTATCATATTTTTAGTTCCATATTATCATAGGCTATTTCCCAGCCAGCCTCNTTAGCAAATTTTCTTTCATCTGAGTTCTCTAAAAGTGCAGGATTAGTCGTATTAATATGTATAAATATTTTTCTTTTTATTTTTATATTTTTAAAAGATTCTATAGATCCTTCACTGCCATGCATACTTATGTGTCCCATTCGTTTTCCTGTTTTTATCCCTACTTTTTCCTTAATCATCTCATCATCTGTCCATAACGTTCCATCAAATAAAATTAAATTAGAATTATTAATTCTTTTCTTGAGCCATTCAGGTATGTTAGCGCAACCAGGAATATAAAANAATTCTGTTTTNCCCTGAGCNTTCTTAACTTCTAATGCTATGGTATCTTCTTCCACAGAACCAAAATTTGGCCCCTTAGATTCATCTTCAAGCCACAATGCTACTTTACCAGGAACAGCAAAAGGAACAACTGTTATTCCACTAGCCTCTCCATCCTTATATTCAAGATTTATAGGTTNATCCAACTTTATAGGTTTTCGTTTAACAAACTTTGGATTAAGAACGTTAAAAATAGAATTATTTTCGAGGACACTTAAAACTCTTTCTGTCCCATATAAATTAAAACTTTGTGATTCTCTTAGGTTAATTAATCCTGCTGTGTGATCAACATCAGCATTTGTTAATAGTACGCCCATTATTGGACTATATCTAAGAGGATCACTAGGCTTTGGCATTAAAATGGGATTGTTCCATAATTGTTGCCTTAAGTCTGGTGAGGCATTAAATATAAACCAACGTAGACCATCGTTACTTATTGCAATTGANGACTGTGTCCTTGCTATTGCANTTGGATCTTTATTTCTAGCTTTCCTACTGTTGGGATGATTGCAATTCCACTGAGGGTAACCTCCACCTGCTGCTGCTCCTAGCACACGTATATGCATAAAAATATACTCCGTTTAATGCTAGCTNTTACAGCAGCCGGTGAAAATAAATAAAATTCTAATTCCTAAGAACTAGAGTTCTGCGCAAGCGTANCAATTAATTTCTAATCCAACTGCTANNTCNCGAATTTTAGGAGAATTCCACATGTTAATTNNCCTTNNTTTTAGTTNTCGATTAATGACAATANCTGTCATTAAGAGANAGGATAACCANAAAAGGCTATGATATCATATCTATATTTGNCATAGTCTTAGCCTATANTNAATTTGAACATGTTTATGATTANGGAGGAATGTTATTGATTAAAATAAACAAAGAAATNTTATCTTNTNTAATTTGTGTACTTGTTCTATNAAAAATTACAATTGTAGAANCNCAATCTTTAGTTGATGTTAATTGGTTAGAAGGAAAAACATGTGATGATAACTTAATAGTCTTAGAAGTGCACAGAGGAAAAAAAAACTATGAGCTAGCACACATCCCATGTTCAGTATATACGAATTTTTATAAAAATGGCTGGAGGGAGAGCAGAGGAAAAGTTTATTTTTTACTTCCTTCAGTTACTAAATTGGNAAAANTAGTTGAAGATCATGGAATTTCAAACAAAGATAGAGTNATTATTGCTTCATCTGGAAGAGGAAAGTATNGTGCTGCNGAAGCAGCAGCAATTTACTATACTTTNAAATATTTAGGCCATANTAATGTTTCTATTCTTGATGGAGGGATTTCCTCATGGACCAATGATTGGAACAGGGATACTGAAACAGATTTTGAAGAGCCTAAAAGAGGTCGTTTTGTCCCAAATGTAAATAAGGATATTTATGCAGATAAAGATGATGTTTTATTATATCTAAACAGAAAAAAACAGTTAATAGATGCTAGATCTTCCGATAAATACCTGGGTATAAACAGTTCCACAGACTCTATGAGAAAAGGAACAATTCCAGGGGCTATAAATATTCCAAATATATGGCTTTTAAAAAATAACACCCTCTATTTTCATAATAAGGATAACTTAAAAAAAATTTTTGATTTTTCAGGGATCAAATCAAATGAGCCCCTGATATCTTTTTGTGATGCCGGGTTAGAAAGTGCTCTTATATGGTTTGCATCCTCTGAAATACTAGAAAATCCTAACGCTAAGTTATATGAATCTTCTTTAGCGGAGTGGTCGGTCGATACCTCCTTACCTATGGTAAGTAAATTATCCATTAAATTAGGAGATGATGAGGACAAAGTNGAAGATTCATTCTCTATGAAACCTGATTAAAAAAATTATGAANAAAAGTAATGAACTNATTAAAGCATCNAGTGGTTTGTCTGTNGCAGAACTATTNGAATCCCANGNTANNAAAAATNCTGCTTCAAGGGCCGTTATAGATGTNGATGGAAAGNTTTATAATTACAAAGAATTTTTAGAAAGAGTGTTGAAACTGTCTTCNTTATTGTTATCTTATGGNATACAACCTCANGATAGAATAGCAATAATATCTGAAAATAGATCTGAATATCTAGAATTACAAATGGCGTGTGCAAAGATTGGNGCAATTGTTGCAGCTATAAATTGGAGGCTTACTATCCAAGAAATGCAATATTGTATTGATTTAGTAGAACCTAAACTNGTTTTATTTACTGATCGTTTCAAAGACAAAATATGAGTCTATAAAATTAAAAGATATAANCACCATCAAACTAGGAAATGTTTATGAGAATAATCTAAGTAGATATAATCTATATCGTGGAGAAAGTTTAGGCAGGGGAGAAGATCCCTTGGTAATATTATATACATCAGGTACTACAGGTTANCCAAAAGGAGCTATAATATCTCATAGAGCATTTATAGCTAGGGCCATGTATTGCGTAATAGAATATGGTATTAATTCAGAGGGTACTTTTCCTGCCTGGGCACCCATGTTTCATATGGCTTCTACTGATTTGGCAATAGGTTCGTTGATAATTGGGGGTTCTGTAGCATTTGTAGATGGATTTAAACCTAAATCAATAATAGATTTAATAAAAAGATATAAAATATCTTGGTTAGTGTTAATGCCTGGAATGATTGATAATTTTATTAAAGATTTATTGAAAAANCCCGTAGAGCCAGTGGAAATTAAAATTATGGGTGCCATGGCAGATTTAATTCCTAAAACTCAAATATCACAAATAACTAGTTTGCTTTCTACTCCATATTTAAATTCGTTTGGCTCTACAGAGACGGGTTTGCCTCCTGCTTCTGCGGGTTTAATACCTATTAAATCAATAAATTATTCTTTGTCAAAGTTTCAAAGTAGCTTTTGTGAAATTAAGTTTGTTGATGACAATGATATTGAGGTTGAGATGGGATTATCAGGAGAATGTTTATTTAAAGGTCCAACTCTTTTTAGTGGTTACTGGAATGCCACGAAAATTAATAATGAAGAGTTTAGGGGAGGATGGTTTCATATGGGAGATGTAATGCGAAGAAACATTAATGGAACAATAGANTTTATAGATAGAAAAAAGTATTTAATAAAATCCGGAGGAGAAAATATTTATCCTGCAGAGATAGAGAGAATATTGCTTGCACATAAAGAAGTATTGGAGGCTATTGTAGTTAAANTAAAAAGTTTAAGGTGGGGGGAATCTCCTATAGCTTTAGTATCAATAACGGACCAGAAGAAATTTAAAATTGTTAAGGAAGAATTATTAGATAGCATTAATGATAAACTTGCAGGCTATAAGCGACCTTACGCAATTTTGAATATTGATAAAGACGATATCCCGAGAAGTACTACGGGTAAAGTACAGAGACATCTCGTAGAAGAAATGGTAGAAGACATTATAAAAAAAGAATATAAGGANNCTTAATTATATTTTTACTTTCTTTAATGGCGTTATGATGAATACTGGTCCAGAAAATATAAGACGATTAAAAACGAAATTAAATAATTCAAAAAAAACACTTTCATCTAGGAGGTGGTTGGANAGGCAAATAAATGATCCTTTTGTTTTAGCTGCTTCTGAGAAAAACTATAGGTCAAGATCAGCATTTAAATTATTAGAATTAAATAAAAAATTTAGATTATTTAAAAAGGGGGACCATGTATTAGATCTAGGTTCATATCCTGGTGGATGGAGCCAAGTATCAGTTAATGCAGTTTGGGGACCTTTGCATGGCAAAGTCGTTGCTATTGATTTTAAAGAAATGCAACCAATAAAGGGTGTTAATTTTATAAGAGCAGATATAAATGATGAGAAATTAACTCTTTTAATTAAAAAAGAATTTAATTATGTTGATGTTGTTATTTCTGATATGGCTCCATCTACTACTGGTCATAAAAAAACTGATCAGATTAGGTCGCAAGTTTTAGCAGAGGATGCATTTAGGTGTGCGTGCAGTTTCTTAAAAAACAGGGGCAAATTCTGTTGTAAAATAATTACAGGTGGTGAGGTTTCTACTTTTGTAAATATGATGAAANAAAAATTCCAATATGTTAAAAGATACAAACCAATTGCTAGCAGGAAAAATTCAGCTGAAATTTTTATAGTTGGAGTTAATTATAGACAACAGTAGGAGTAATGAGATAATACTGTACATTCTTTTTATATATAAATTATATACAAGGATAATTGTTATAGTAAAACAGTTAAAAATAAGAGGATTTATTGGATATAATTGAAGCTTATACTTTTGATGATGTTTTAATAAGACCTGCTTCTTCTTCTGTTCTTCCTGGAAGCACAGACACAACGACCATGTTTACAAGTAAAATTAAACTTAACATTCCCGTTATCTCTTCAGCAATGGATACTGTTACTGAGTCTAAATTAGCCATAGCTATGGCTCAGGAAGGTGGGATAGGAGTAATACACAAGAATAACTCCATTGAAGAACAAGTTAGAGAAGTAGAAATAGTTAAAAGATTTGAATCTGGGATGGTCATAAATCCTATAACTGTTAGAGCTGATGCAAAATTGAAAGATGTTATTAAGCTTAAAAAGGTGCATGGTGTTTCTGGTTTTCCGGTAACTGATAGTCAAGGTATTTTACTGGGAATCATTACTAATAGAGATGTTCGTTTTGTAAAAGATTCCGAGGAAATTGTTGAAAATTTAATGACTAAAAAAAATCTGGTTACAGTTCCTGACACAGTTAATCGAGAAGATGCAATATCTGCATTAAAAAAAACCAGAGTTGAAAAGCTTGTAGTTGTTGACAAAAAGAATAAGTGTGTAGGATTAATAACTGTTTCAGATATTGAAAAAAGCGCACGATATCCTATGGCTACCAAAGATTCAAAAGGTAGATTGAGAGTCTCTGCGGCAGTAGGAGTAGGAAAAGAAGATATGGTTCGTACTAAGGCGCTAATTTCAGCCGGAGTTGACGCAATAGTTGTAGATACTGCACATGGGCATTCTAAAAGGGTCTTAGATTTTATAAATAAAATTAGATTATTAAATAATAAAATTGATATTATTGGTGGAAATATTGCTACAGCTGAAGGAGCNAAAGATTTAATTAAAGCTGGAGTAGATGCGGTAAAAGTAGGGATAGGTCCTGGATCTATATGCACCACGAGAGTTGTTGCAGGAGTAGGAGTCCCTCAATTTTCAGCAATTTGTGAAGCTTACTCTATATGTAAAAAAAATAATATTCCTTTAATAGCGGATGGAGGAATAAGATTTTCAGGAGATTTAGCAAAAGCTATAGGTGCAGGAGCAGATACTATAATGATTGGTTCTCTTCTAGCAGGAACAGAAGAAGCTCCAGGAGAGACTTTTCTATATCAAGGAAGAACATTTAAATCATACAGAGGGATGGGATCGTTAGGAGCCATGGCTAGAGGTTCCGCTGATAGATATTTTCAGCAAGAAATAAATGATCAGTTGAAACTAGTACCTGAAGGGGTGGAAGGTCGAGTTCCTTATAAGGGTAAGGTTTCATCGGTAACTCATCAACTGGTGGGTGGTTTAAGAGCAGCTATGGGCTATACCGGAAATACTTCTATATCTCAAATGAAAAATAATTGTATATTCCAAAAAATATCTTCTGCTGGGGTTAGAGAAAGTCATATTCATGATATAGCAGTTACTAAGGAAGCACCAAATTATAAAACTGGTGATAATTAATTATAGATTTTATTATTATATTTTTAAAAATATTATAATTAGGGTTTAGAAAAATATTATGAAAATGTTTAAAATATTTTTATATAATCTTTTATTTTTCATTTTATTAGTTAGCCTCGTTCAAGGAAATAGAGAAGACCCCAATGTAACTAATGATTGGGGTATCCCTAATACTGAAGAAAACAATAATGTTTCAGAAAAAAATAGTACTGAAGAGGTTTGGAAACTCATAGAAGAAGGAGAATATGAATCTTCTAAAGATATTTTAAAAGAACTAATTAATAAAAATAATGAAAATCCTGAGGCCTGGAATCTTCTAGGGTATATTGAGAGACAAATTCAAAACTTTAATAAGTCTCTTAAATATTATAATAAGGCATTATTGCTAAATCCTGATTATATTCCTGCACATCACTATATTGCGATAACTTATTTAGAAATTGGTAATTTAGAAAGAGCAAAACATCATTTAGATAAATTAGATCTTTTATGTTTGTTTGGATGTGAAGAATTTTACAATTTAGAAGATGCAATAGCTATGTATGAGAAAAATAATGGCTAAAATAGAAGGTAATAATATTAAAAAATTTTATAGAGAGAGTATTTTAGTTGTAGATTTTGGAAGTCAATTTACCCAGCTCATAGCAAGAAGAGTTAGAGAACATAAAGTTTACTGCGAAATTGTTCCTTATAATAATGTTGATAGTTATATAGAAAAAAACGAACCAAAAGGAATAATTCTGTCAGGAGGACCTTCATCTGTTATTGTTTCTGACACCCCAACTATATCAAAAAAGATTATAAACTNCGGTGCTCCTATCTTAGCTATATGTTATGGGCAACAAAGNNTGGTAAAGCTATTAGGNGGAGAAGTANTATCTTCAGGTAAAAGTGAATTTGGCAGGGCAAAANTTAGAATTAAACAAACTTGNATGNTAACAAAAAATGTTTGGCAAATGGAGAATGAATATCAAGTTTGGATGAGCCANGGTGATTCNATTTCAAAAATNCCTGATGGTTTTTTTGTTGTAGCNGAAACAAAAGANACCCCATTTGCATTAATAGCTAATGAAGANAAAAAATATTATGGAGTTCAATTTCATCCAGAAGTTGTNCACACTTTAGAAGGGAAACAACTCATAAAAACTTTTTTGCAAGATATATCTGGTTGCAAACAGAGTTGGAGNATGAGTTCGTTTNTAGATTATAAAACTAGTTTAATAAANGNTCATATNGGAAATAAAAATGTTGTTTGTGGATTATCTGGTGGAGTTGATTCATCTGTTACAGCTGCGTTGATTGATAGAGCAGTAGGAGGTCAATTGTTCTGTGTTTTTGTTGATCATGGACTATTGAGANAAGGNGAATCGCAAGAAATAAGTGATATTTTCAATAAAAAATTTGGNAATAGGTTTATATATGTAGATGCATCGAGGATTTTTTTAGATGCTTTAGAAGGGGTATCAGATCCTGAGGAAAAAAGAAAAACTATAGGTAATAAATTTATTGAAGTATTTGAAGAGGAAGCAAAAAAAATTGGAAATGTGTCATATTTGGCTCAAGGAACATTATATCCTGATGTTATTGAATCTGTATCCTTTTCAGGGGGACCATCCGTAACAATAAAATCTCACCATAATGTTGGGGGTTTGCCAGAAAAAATGAATTTAAAGCTGGTAGAGCCATTGAGAGAATTATTTAAGGATGAAGTTAGGTTATTAGGGAAAGATTTAGGTTTACCTGAGCATTTAATTAATAGACATCCATTTCCTGGTCCTGGGCTAGCTATAAGAATTTTAGGACCCATTGATGAAGATTCGATAAGTATCTTAAGGAAGGCCGATTCTATTTTTATCAACTCTCTAAAAAAAGAAGGTTTGTATAATAAAATATGGCAGGCTTTTTGTGTGTTACTGCCGGTTAAAAGTGTTGGTGTTATGGGGGATGCTCGATCATATGAAAAAACTTTGGTTTTAAGAGCTGTAACTTCGGTAGATGGGATGACTGCGGACGTTTTTCATTTTGATCAAAAATTTCTATCTAATGTAGCTACTAAGATAGTTAATGAAGTAGAGGGAATAAATAGGGTTACTTATGATATAACTTCTAAGCCTCCAGGAACTATAGAATGGGAGTGAGATGCCATTATTATCACCAAGATTTAAACAAAACATTTTTATTATAATTAAGTTATTATCTATTTGGTATA
>PAWH01000035.1 GCA_002714055.1 Candidatus Pelagibacterales bacterium
TGTTAAAGTCAAAAAAGGAGATAATTTAACAAAAATACTCTCCTATTATGGAGCAAATTTAAATGAAGTTCATAATATTATTGTAGCTTTCTCTTCTGTAAAGAATCTAAAAAAATTACGACCTGATGATGAAATAACTATGTACTATTCTTCTGGAGAAGATGGAGTGTATTTGAACAAACTAGAATTAATAATGTCAGGGGAAAAGATTTCAGTAAAAAAGGATGCTTTTAAGATTTTTAGAGTAATTTCAGAAGAAATGGATACTAAAGAAGAGGAAGAGACCAAGTTAGTAAATGAACTTAATCTATCAAGTGGAGATATAATTTTAGGACAACTAATAGATGCTGGCTGGACTAAAAAAGAGGCAAGAGAAGCGGTAAACGCTTTTGCTACTGTATACGATCCTAAAACAATTATTAAGACAGAATCCAAACTAATCTTTCCCAAAGATTTGAGAATAAGAGCCTTTGCTTTTGTCATATCAAAGAATTCTTGCATATTGGTTACTTCCATAGGAAGTGGAAAATTTTTAGCGAGGAAAGAATTGTTACAAGAAGCTAAGGCGTTAGTTTCTAGCCTAAAATATGGAGAAATTATAGAGGAGATAATTGATAAAAGTTTAAATTTACAAGAGCCAATTGTGACTAAAAGTAATATTGAAAAAGAAATAGATAAAGATATAAATAAAATAGAAGTCTCGGATCAAATAGAAGAAGTGGATGATTTTTATTTGCCTGCAAATCTGGTTGAAGGCAAAATCATTACAGGCGACTCTCTATTATCAAGATTATTTGCATTAGGAGAAAAGAGAAGCACAATTAAAAAGGCCATTAAATCATTAAGTAACGTTACTGACCCTAATTTTGTTAGATCAGGCAGTGACTTTATAGTTGCCTTAGGAAAAGATAAACAACCTATGAGAGGCTTTTATGTGGGTTTTTCAAAAAATAAAGGATATTTGGTCAGTTTGTCAGAAGATAATAATTATATTTCATCAAAAATTACAAAAACAAAAGCTATTGCTCTTTTATCAAAAATGAAAAGAGAAATAGATATACTGGATAAAAAAGAGGCAATACAGTGGGTCAATAAAAGTTTCTTAGAGAGCAGAGACTATAAAATTATCAATTTTGATTTAAAAAATGGAGAGACTTTATCTCATATTTTTTCTAAGGCTGGAATTGAGGAGAAAAATGCTATAAATTTTGTTCAAGAATTAAAAACTATTTNTAATCCAAAAAATTTACATATTGGTCAAAAAGTAAAATTNGCTCTTGNNAATGAAGATNCTACNANCTTACTCGGGCTCATAATTTCGTTAGATAAAATTCGTTCNATAGAGATTTTTAATATAGAAAATACTTATNAAGTGAATAGACATGAGAAAAAAACATTTACAAAATATCATAAAANCTTNGGAGAAATANATACAAGTTTATATNCGGCNGCNAAAGAGGNTGGNATGCCAATTGCAGTTTTGATGCAATTAGTTAAGGTATTTTCATGGGATGTGGATTTTCAAAGAGAAGTACAAACAGGAGATGCTTTTGAAGTTTTNTATCAAAGAAAATATATTTTNCAAGATGAGGCAGTAGATTCTGGAANAGTAGTCAGAGCTGCTCTAATATTNGGNGGTGAACGATTAACTTTNTACAGATTTGATGATAAATATAATGGACTTTCAGATTATTTTGATTCAGAGGGNCATAGTGTTAGAAAGGCCTTGATGCGTACGCCNCTTGATGGAGCGAGATTAACNTCAGGATTTGGTAAAAGGAAGCATCCTATACTGGGTTATACTAAAATGCATAGGGGGGTAGATTTTGGAGCACAAAGAAATACCCCTGTGTATGCNGCAGGTGATGGNATAATNGAGTACTTNGGGAGAAACGGNGGTTATGGAAATTATATTCTCATTCGTCATAATTCAGATTATAAAACAGCCTATGCNCACCTNTCAAGATTTGCAAAATTNTTAAAGAAAAGNAAAAGAGTAAAACAAGGAGATATTATTGGTTATGTGGGAAGTACAGGTAGATCTACAGGGCCTCATCTTCACTACGAAATAATCTTTAGAGGAAAACAAGTTAATCCANTGACAGTTAGATTACCACAGGGAATTAGATTACAAGGTGAATTGTATAAAAATTTTTCAAAAAAGAGAGAAGCATTAGATAAAGTTTGGAATGAACTATAAATATCAAAATAATTTAATTAGTTTAATGGAATTAATCTGTAACATATTATTTTTGCTCAGATTGTGTATCTTTTTTAGGATTGTCTTTTAACTTTTTAGTTTCAATAATGTCTTTATCCGGCTTATTTGTAATTGCAGGCTTTTCATTATTATTAGCGTTTTCATTTTCTATTGAAATCATATTTTTTTGTTTGTCATCATTTCCTTTAAGGCTCCCATTTTCAGAATTAAAAGTATTCTTAGATTGATGCACTCTATGAAAGTGTTCAGCGTGCTGAAGATAATTCTCTGCTTTTATTCTATCTCCTGAGCTTTTCGCATCTCTGGCCAATGCCTGATATTTTTCATGAACTTGTAAAGCATTTCCNTTNANTCTATTCTCAGAACNGTTGCCATCAAATACTTGGTTAATACCACTACCATTNCTTCTGATGTTATNATTTCTGCCTCTATTTCTTCTTGAAGCATTTAGTGCTCGCATTTTTGAATTCCTCAATTAATTATAAATTTAAAAAAACCTTTTAAAAGACCAAGGTTTAAACATTAGATTACCACTTAAACAAGATGCTAAGGAAAAATAATCATCCAATTATCTGTTAAATAAACATATACGCTTTTAACTAGTGTTTGGATGGAGGTATTCTAAACATCTATTGATTATATTCCAAGCCATTTTTTAAATTTTTATATAGCAGTGGCAAAAATAACACGTTCAATTCCTGCTAGATCTTTAATTACATTTTGAATTCTAAAATGACTATTGGATATTAATTCTTGGGCAGAATTGCATTGATTATAGCCTATCTCAAAAAAAGCCTTTCCTTGTAATTTTAGACATTTTCTAGCACTTGGAAGCAGATCTCTTAGAGAATCTAGACCTTTTTCCCCTCCATTAAGAGCTATTAAAGGCTCATATTTAACTTCTTTTTGTAAATTAGTTAGAGATTTTTCGCTTACATAGGGAGGGTTACAAGTTAAAAGATCAAAGAAATGATTCTTTATAGAATTACCCCAGCTAGTATTTATTAAATTAGATCTATCATTTAGTCTATATTTTTTAATATTTTTCTTTGCTATCATTAGAGCCTTTTCAGAAATATCTGTTCCTATTCCATAAGCATTAGGTAATTTATCTAGTAGAGTACACAGTATTGCTCCTGAACCCACTCCTATATCTATTATATTTATTTTATCTTCTATATTTTGTATATTAGCTAAAGCTGTTTCTATTATATGTTCAGTTTCGGGTCTAGGAATAAGGACATTTTTATCTACAATAATATTTAGATTATAGAATGGCTTGTTACCTATAATATAGGCATATGGTTCTCCCTTAATTCTCCTGTCTATTTTAGAAAATATATTCTTTGTGTGTTGATTGTTTAAATTTTCAGTTTTGGCGGGCATATCGTCTAGATTTATTTTTAAAGTCTCTGATATAATTAAATTTGCTTCCAGTCTAGGATTTCTAATGTTTGCTTTTTTAAGTAGTATATGCGCATGTGATACTATTTGATTAATATTCATGTTTTTCTCATTATACTAATTCTTAGTAAGCTGAGAAAGTCTATCGCTTTCATCCTTAGCCATTAGTACGTCAATAATTTCATTAAGTCTTTCTCCAGACAATATTTCTTCAATTTTGTGTAATGTTAACTGTATTCTATGATCTGTAATTCTATCTTGAGGAAAATTATAAGTTCGTATTCTTTCGGATCTATCACCAGATCCAACCAAAGCTTTTCTGGTTTTACTTCTTTCAGCATCCCTAGCCTTTTTAGCAGAATCGTATAATTTAGATCGCAACATTTCCATTGCTTTTGCTTTGTTTTTATGTTGTGACTTCTCATCTTGGCATTGAGCTACAACACCTGAAGGCATATGAGTTATTCTAACCGCACTATCAGTCTTATTTACGTGTTGTCCGCCAGCACCTTGAGCTCTGTATGTATCTATTCTCAATTCGTTACTATTTATTTCTATATCTACTTCTTCAACTATAGGCAGAATAGCAACAGTGGCAGCTGAAGTATGAATTCTACCTTGGGTTTCCGTCGAGGGAATTCTTTGTACTCTGTGTACTCCACTTTCAAATTTTAATCTTCCAAAAACATTAGAACCTTTGATTTTTGCAGAAACTTCTTTGCACCCTCCCAAATCATTTTCCGAAAATGACAAAATTTCAAATTTCCAATTTTGTGTTTCTGAATACCTTGTATACATTTTTAATAAGTTAGTTCCAAATAAAGCAGCTTCATCCCCGCCAGTTCCTGCTCTAATTTCTATTATAGCATCCCTGTTATCGTCGGGATCTTTAGGTATGAGTAGTTTTTGTGTTTTATAGTTTAATTCAATCAATAATTTTTTAAGTTTTGAAAGTTCTTTTAAGGCTTCTTCCTTTAAGAGAGAATCTGTATTATTGTTNTTCAATATTTCATCTACGCCATCAATTTCACTTTGACATTTTTTCAATTCATTAATCGAATTTACTATTGGGCTGAGTTCATTGTGTTCCTTAGATAAGTTTATTCTTAATTCAGTTGATATTGAAGTGTTTGATAATTCGGATTCTAGTTCTTTATACCTATTAAGAATCTCTCCAAGTCTATTTTCTAGTATTGGTATCATTTTAATTGGAGTNTTTTTTTTAAGTATTTTGATAGCTCATTAAATTTAATCTTAATTTGTTTGCCGGTATCAAGGTTTTTGACCAACGCTGCACTTTGGTTTGCTTCTTCTTCTCCTATTATAACAGCGAATTTAGATTTTATTTTATTTGCATAGCTAAGTCTTTTTTTAATATTTCCGGAAAAGCTAATATCAGTATTAATAAAATTTTTTCTAAGATNNTCAGTTAATTTAAAAGCAATATTATTATATTTACTTTCTATAGGAATTACTGAAACTAATTTATTATCATCTATCAGTGGTTGTATTAGTAGCATTAATCTTTCTATTCCTGCAGCCCATCCTATACCAGCTAAATCTGGTCCTCCCATTTCTTTCATTAAATTATTGTATCTTCCTCCAGCCATGANTGTACCTTGAGAACCTAATTTTTCTGTTGTAAATTCAAAAGTTGTTTGTCCATAATAGTCAAGACCTCTTACTAACTTTGGATTTAGGTAGAATTTTATATTTAGTGATTCTAGTCCTCTTTTTATTTCGTTGAAAATTGTTTTAGAATTCTGTCCTAAATAATCATCTATTATGGGAGCATTTTTTATTATATTGATATCGTCATTATCTTTAGAATCTAAAATTCTTAGAGGATTTTTTTCTAATCTATTTATACTGTCTATAGATAATTTATCTTTATAAGAATTTAAATACTGTAATAGAGCGTTTTTATAATTTTTTCTATCATCATAATCTCCAAGGCTATTTATTTCTAGTTTAGTATCTTGCCTTATACCCAATTCCTCTAAAATACGACAACCACAAGCTATTACTTCTATGTCTGCTTCAGGGCTTAAACTACCTATAAGTTCTATTCCTATTTGGTGAAATTGCCTTAATCTTCCTTTTTGAGGTCTTTCATATCTGAACATAGGGCCCGAATAGAAAGCCCTAAACGGCATTTGGTGAGTAAGACCGTTAGAAATAATAGCTCTTATTACACCGGCTGTTCCTTCTGGTCGCAGGGTAATTTCTTCTTCGCTTCTATCTTTAAAAGTATACATTTCTTTGGAAACGATGTCAGAAGAATTACCTAAAGATTTTTTAAATACTTCTGAGAATTCAAATATTGGAGTCTCCATAAATTTATAACCGTAAACCTCNGCAACTTTGAGTGCTNTAGAGAGTATATTATTATAATGTTTCTTTTCCTCGGGAAGGTGATCATGGGTCCCGCGGACGGGTTGTGTTTTATACTTCATTTTGCTTTTATACCATTTTTTACATATTCTTCCACTAGTTCAACCACATGATTTACTAAATTTGTCTGTTTCATTCTATGATGNGGTTTNCCATCAATATATACTTGGTTATAATTACTACTACCTCCAGNAATTCCAATATTTGTTTCTTTGGCTTCTCCTGGACCATTTACTACACATCCAAGAATTGATAAAGTAATTGGATCAGAAATATGAGATAATTTTTCCTCAATAATTTTAACAGTACTTATTACATCAAAATTCTGTCTTGCACAGGAAGGGCATGCAATAACAGTAACGCCTTTATTCCTAATACCTAGGGATTTTAAAATTTNGAATCCAACTTTGACTTCTTCTATTGGATCGGCGGAAAGAGAAACTCTAATAGTATCTCCAATACCAGACCAGAGTAACCTACCTAGACCTATAGAAGATTGGACTGTCCCATATTTTAATCCACCTGCTTCAGTTATNCCAATATGAAGGGGGTATTTACTATTTTTAGAAAGCATTTCATATGATAAAACAGATAGGAATACATCGGACGCTTTTACACTAACCTTAAAGTTATAAAAGTCTCCATCTTCTAGTATTTTTATATTNTTCAAAGCACTTTCAACTAATGCTTCTGGAGATGGAGATTTATATTTTTCTAGTATGTTGCGTCCTAAAGATCCAGCATTTATCCCTATACGCATTGAACAATTATGATCTTTTGCTGCTTTAATCACAGATTTAATTTTTTCTTTTGTTCCTATATTGCCTGGATTAATGCGCAAGCAGGCTGCGCCAGCTTGAGCAGCNTCTATTGCNCGCTTATAATGGAAATGAATATCAGCAATAATCGGCACNGATACATGTTTTACTATTTTTTTTAAAGCATTAGTGTCTTCTTTTGAAGGACAAGAAACCCTTACTATATCAGCTCCTGCTTCNGCAAGCTTATTTATTTGTTTTATTGTGCTTTTAATATCTGTTGTANCTGTATTTGTCATAGATTGAACACTTATAGGAGATCCTCCCCCAACTGGTACCTTGCCAACCATTATNTTTTTAGTGATTTTTCTCTCTATTTTTCTGTATGACCTTATACTCAATATATTTTCCTACATTAATTCTTTTTAATTTTAATTAAATTAGCTTTAAACTTTTTTATTATGTATTTCTATTTTTTACTCTTTCTTTAAGGATTTTACTTGTATAAATACTACCGTCAAGACGTTCAACTTGATAACTAATAGAAATTGCTTCTAGAGAAACATCAGAAGTTTTAATTTTATTGTTAGTTGTATTGTTTTCTATATTTGTTTTTTTAATTTTCTCAGTTGGTTGGGTGATTTTTATTTCAAGGTCACTATTTTNTGATTTAATTTCATGAGCAATNATATTACTATCTTTTAAGAATAATTTATTCCAGCTATATATGATTAAGCATAAAATTATCAGACAAATTAAGATTATGTATTTTTTGCTTATAGTAAGTTTATGAATTTTAAAGTAACTTTGTTGATTTTTGATTCTATTTTTTTTTTCTTCTTTCTGATTTATAAAATTTAATAGTGGTTGAGGGTCTACTTCTAACCAATCTAAATATGTTCTTATATGACCTCTTGAATATATATTGTTTTCTATCTTTGATAATTCGCCGGCCTCTATTAATCTAAGAAAATCAAGTTTTATATTTAATATACCAGATACTTCTTCAATCTTCTTTTTTTTTAATTCTCTGCTGCTGACAATTTTATTAGNTATATCTTCAAATTTTTCCATTATTATTTTATTACTCTCAACTTAACATGTTTGTTTTATATAATTCTAAAAATAATAGGCATAAAAAATTATTATTTTTATATCGAACGGTATTTTAATCTAATTCAAATACAGAATGTAGAGCTTTTACCGCGAGTTCTGTAAATTCTTCGTTGACAAGCACGCTTATTTTTATTTCAGATGTAGATATTACATGAATGTTTATATTTTTGGATGCTAAGGTAGTAAACATTTTTTTTGCTACGCCAGAATGAGTTCTCATGCCCAAGCCTATTATTGAAATTTTAGATAATTTGTCGTTAGTGATAATACGTTGAAATCCAATTTCATTTTTGTGTTCGTTCATTAAGGAAACGGCTAGTTTTAGGTCTGAGTCAGATACTGTAAAAGTAAAATTGATATTATTACCACTTTCGGAACCTGTTTGTACTATCATGTCTACATTTATATTGGCATCACTCAAAGGTGTAAAAATTTTAGCCGCAATTCCAGGTCGATCCTCTAGATTAATTAGAGTTATATTACATTCTTCTTTACTATGGGTAATACCGCTAACTAAAGCTTTTTCCATATCTTTTTCCTCTTTAACTACTAATGTCCCTGGCTGCCCTGATGCACTGGAAAGAACTTGTACTTCTACATTATAGCGCATAGCCATTTCTACTGAACGTGTTTGTAACACTTTTGCTCCTAGCGAAGCAAATTCTAACATTTCTTCATAACTTATTCGATCAATTTTTTTTGCTTTGGGAACTATTTTGGGGTCACTAGTATAGACGCCATCCACATCAGTATATATATCACATCTATCAGCACTCATTGAAGCAGCTATAGCTACCGCTGAAGTATCTGAACCTCCTCTTCCTAAAGTGACTATTTTTTTCTCTGTATNGCTNATACCTTGAAATCCAGCAATAATAGGAATGGCACCATTCTTCAAAATCTTAAGAATGGAGTTTGTATTAATTTCAATAATTTTAGCTTTAGAATNGTTGTCATCACATATAATTGGGATCTGCCATCCTAAGAGAGACTGCGCCTTAATACCCATTCCATTTAAACACATTGATACGAGTCCTACAGATACTTGCTCGCCTGTAGAAACAATAACGTCATATTCATCAAGATTTTTAGAATAANTAAAATTTTTTGAAAGGTTNATTAATTTAGNAGTCTCTCCTGCCATGGCAGATACAATTACTACTACTTGGTTTCCCTTTTTATGTTCTGTAGATATTAATAAACAAGCTCTTTTTATTTTGCTTATATCTTTTACAGAAGTGCCACCAAATTTTTGAACTATTAAACTCATAAACTTCTTTCATTCAAATATTATTAATATAAACTTTTAATAAAATAAAATTATATTTTAAACTAATTAAATAAGATATATTCATAGTTTGACTTTTAAAAGTTCGCAATAAAAGTTTTAAATTTTTAAATACCTTTTATAGGAAATATATATGCGCTCTGAAACATTAGATGAAGAAGAAGTAAGATTGTTTAACCGTTTGGCAGAAGACTGGTGGGATGAAGAAGGAGAAATGTCTTTTTTACATTCTATGTCAGAAATTAGAATGACATACATAAGAAATATTATTTTTGAACACTTTGTAATTNAATCTGAGTCTCTAAAATCCTTGGAAGGTATAAGGGTTTTGGATGTTGGCTGTGGCGGAGGGATTGCTTCTGAACCTATGGCAAGAATGGGTGCTAAAGTTACTGGAATAGATCAATCTGTTGAACTCATTAACGTTGCCAAAAAACATTCTCAAATTATGAATTTGAAAATAAAATACCTTAATAGAACTATTGAAAGCATAGCTTTAAGTCATGAAAAATACGATGTAGTGGTAGCATTAGAGTTATTGGAGCATGTNAATAATTTTCCGACTTTTTGTAAATTACTATCTGAATGTGTTGAATCTAAGGGATTAATAATTTTATCTACCATTAATAGGACTGTATTAGCAAAGTTATTGGTAATTAATTTAGCTGAAAATATTTTGAAAAAAATGCCCAAGGGAACACATAATTTTAAAAAATTTATTAAGCCTAATGAGNTAAGTAATAGTTTTAAAAGCTTTGGTTTCAAAATTAGGCATTTAAAGGGGTTAACTTGGCTACCTTCTAATAGATGGATTCTAACTGATAATACCTTAGTGAATTATATATGCACTTTTGTTAAGACTTAGGCAACTTTCCCGTGACAATGTTTATATTTCTTTCCTGATCCACAAGGGCAAGGTNCATTCCTTCCTATTTTTTTTGATTTAATACCTCTGTTAGTTAGCCCAGGCTTGCTAGATTCTTCAAAAAAGTCTGTTTTGCGTTCTCTTCTACTAGGAATTTCAGTGGTAATTTGTATGTTCAATAAAATTGCTGTGGTTTGCATTCTTATTTTTTCTAGCATTGAATAAAAAAGATTAAATGCTTCACTTTTATATTCATTGAGAGGATCTCTTTGNGCATAAGCTCTAAGACCGATACCCTGTCTTATATGGTCAAGTTGAAGAAGATGNTCCTTCCAATTTTGGTCAATAATTTGGAGCATTACTTGTTTTTCAATTAGTCTCATATNATCTTCGCCTAATATGTTAAATTTTTCCTTCACTCTCTCCATGGCCGCGTTTAATATTCTTGATTTTATTTCTTCTTCTGCTATCCCTTCTTCATNAGACCATTCAACTACAGGTAAATTGAGACCCAATTCCTTAAGGGAAGTGTTTAATACCTTAGTATTCCATTTTTCTGGGTAAGCTTTAGGAGGTATATTCGCTTCTACTAAAGATTCTATAACTTCTTGTCTCATATTATTTATCGTTTCAGAAATATTATTTGATTGAATTAAATCTTTTCTTTGTTCATATATAGCCTTTCTTTGATCATTCATCACATCATCAAAGCGTAGAAGATTTTTTCTAATTTCAAAATTTCGTGCTTCAACTTTTTGTTGAGCTTTTTCTAAAGCTTTATTTACCCATTTATGTACTATGGCTTCACCTTTTTTTAACCCAAGCTTGAGCAACATGTTATCAAGTTTTTCAGATCCAAATATTCTCATCAGGTCATCTTCAAGTGAGAGATAAAACTTTGATTCTCCAGGGTCACCTTGTCTTCCTGATCTTCCTCTTAATTGATTATCAGTTCTTCTGCTTTCATGTCTCTCAGTTCCAATAACATANAATCCACCAGATTTAATTGCTAAATCTTTATNCATTGAGATNTTATTTAATAATTTATCTTNAGATATTTTACTATTNCTTTGTAACATTTCCANATTACCTCCTAGCTGTATATCAGTTCCTCTNCCAGCCATATTGGTTGCTATGGTAACTGATTTGGGTATNCCAGCTTGCGCAATGATATTAGCTTCTTCTTCGTGATNNCGAGCATTAAGTACATTATGGTTAATTTTGTGTTTTTTGANCANATTAGAAAGCATCTCGGATTTTTCTATACTAGTAGTTCCTACTAATACAGGCTGATTTTTTTTATTAGCCATCTTGATGTCGTTTATTACCGCTTCCCATTTTTCTTCCGCTGTTCTGTACACCTCATCATTTTGATCAAGTCTAATCATATGTTTATGGGTAGGTATTGATATAACCTCTAAGTTATAAATTTCTATTAATTCTTCTGCTTCTGTGGAAGCTGTACCTGTCATTCCTGATAGTTTTGGATACATTCTAAAGTAATTTTGAAAAGTTATAGTAGCTAGAGTTTGGTTTTCATTTTGAATTATGATTTTTTCTTTTGCTTCTAATGCCTGGTGTAATCCGTCAGCGTATCTCCTTCCTTCCATCATTCTTCCTGTAAATTCATCAATGATTACAACTTTTCCATCGTTAACTATATAATCTTTATCCTTCTCAAATAATTTATGCGCTTTTATTCCCTGATTAATATGATGCACGATGTTAATATTTGATGGGTCATAAAGGTTTTGATCCTTAATTAATGAACTTTCACTTAATATTGATTCTACATGCTCATTTCCAATTTCAGTAAGAGAAACACTTTTACTTTTTTCATCTATATCCACATCTTCATTTTTTAATTTAGGTATAATATTA
>PAWH01000036.1 GCA_002714055.1 Candidatus Pelagibacterales bacterium
TGTCTAAAGAAGATATTATGATTAATTATACTCCATTTGGGCATTCTGATTGGCAAACTATTGTATCTGAGATCAAAGCTTTTGGTTCTGCCGGTAAAAAAACCGGTGTCGTATCAACTATCAATGGTGATGCTAATGTTCCTTTTTACAAAGAATTAGGTAATGTAGGAATTGATGCTACTGAAATACCAGTTATAGCTTTCTCAGTTGGAGAAGAGGAATTAGCTGGATTGGATACCAGTCCTTTAGTAGGTCATTTAGCTGCCTGGAACTATTTTATGAGTTCGGAATCAGAAGAGAACGATGCCTTCATCGAAGCATGGCATGAGTTTATAGGTGATGACAATAGAGTTACTAATGATCCTATGGAAGCTACTGTAATAGGATTTAATCTATGGGTGAAGGCTGTTGAAATAGCAGGTACCACTGAGGTTGATGTAGTTAGACCTGCCATGTATGGTTTAACAGTTCCTAATTTAACAGGTGGAATAGCTGTAATGAATACCAATCATCACTTAACTAAACCAGTTTTAATAGGAGAAATTTTAGATGATGGTCAATTTGAAATAGTTTATGAAACTATAGCTGGGGTTATAGGTGATGCGTGGACCGACTACCTTCCTGACTCATCTTTATTAGTAGCAGATTGGACGCCTCCTATAAAATGTGGAAATTATAACATCAAAACAGGCGTGTGTTCTGGTCAAAACTATTAAAAATATTATTATAAATTAAGTCAGGTAAATGAATAAGTTTGTAAAGCTTCTGGTTGTTTCGCTAGTATTGTTTTTCTCCATTAGCAGTTCCTTCGCTCAGGATATAGATGAACTCTTAGCAGCTATGGTAGAGGCAAAATTTTCTGAGAAAGAAGAACTAGTTGAAAAAATAGGTAATTTAAAAACAGAATTTTCTNTAAAAATATTGCAAAGTTTAGAAAACGGAACTTTGTATTATATTAAAAAAAATAAAAAAATTGTCTATGNTGAAAAAGTTGATTCTGGGTATAGTTTAACGGATNTTTTTTCTGAAAAAAAANTTGATATCTTAAAAAAAAGAGAAATTAAAAGAGTTAGTTTAAATAATAAATTAAGAAAACTTGTAAGAANATTAATAGCTAAGTCTTCTCTAACGTTAAGTAATCCAAGCNTTAGAATAAAAGCGGCCAAAGTTATTTTTANTAGTANATCATTAGNTCTGCTNCCNATANTAAACACAGCAATACTAAAAGAAGAAAATGTTCGAGTAAAAAAATACCTGGAGTCAACACAGGCACGTTTATTGCTTCTAACTAATAATAAAAAAGACCATATAAAAAGCCTAGAATANTTNACTGATAATACTGATCCGCGAGTGCTATCAGTCGTCAATGAATTTATTCAAAATTATGAATCTCTGGATGAAAACAATAGAGATAAACTTATTTATGATAAAGCAATAAACGTAGCAAATAAAATTGAAAGTGACATGCAGTTTTATAAGTTAATAGAAAATTTATTTTTTGGTCTAAGTTTAGGCTCAATCTTATTTTTAGCNGCAGTTGGATTAGCTATTACATTTGGTGTAATGGGTGTTATCAATATGGCACATGGCGAAATGATAATGATAGGTGCTTATTCGACTTATGTGGTTCAGTTATTTTTACCTAATTTAATAGAATATTCTCTTTTTATTGCACTTCCTTTTGCCTTTTTAATTACTGGTTTTATTGGGATTATTTTGGAAAGAGGGGTTATTAGATATTTATATGGGAGACCTCTTGAGACGTTGTTAGCTACCTTTGGTATATCTCTTGTTTTNCAACAATTGGTGCGCACTATATTTTCTCCAATTAATATGCCTGTTACTAGTCCAAAATGGATGAGTGGNGTTTTAGAAGTTCATCCTGCTTTGGCTNTATCCTACGGAAGACTATATATATTGTTATTTAGTATTACAGTATTTTTAGTGTTGTTAATCATTTTAAGAAAAACACATTTTGGTACGGAAATACGAGCTGTGATGCAAAATAGATCNATGGCAAGAGCAATGGGAATTAGAACAAGTTGGATAGATTCCATGACGTTTGGTTTGGGCTCGGGTATAGCAGGTGTAGCAGGTGTAGCCNTATCTCAAATCACAAATGTTGGACCAAATCTTGGTCAGAATTATTTAATTGATTGCTTTATGGTTGTAGTTTTTGGAGGNGTAGGAAATTTGTGGGGGACTCTTTCAGGCGCTTTTATACTTGGTATAGGCAATAAGTTTTTAGAGCCTATTTCAGGAGCGGTNCTAGCAAAAATTATAANATTAGTTTTCCTAATTTTGTTTATCCANAAAAGACCTAAAGGAATGTTTGCTTTAAAAGGTAGAGCATCAGAGGNTAATCAATGAATAAAAGTATATTTGTAAATAGTCTGTTAAAAAATGATAATAGAGCAAAAATTTTTATTTATTTNCTTTTGTTTATTGGTTTAGCAGTTCCTTTATTAAACTTATTTACTCCTGAAGATAGTTTTTTTCATTTAAAAGATTATCATATTTCATTATTTGGCAAATACTTAACTTACGGTTTATTNGCTCTTTCTCTGGATTTAATATGGGGATACTGTGGTATACTAAGCTTGGGGCATGGGGCATTTTTTGCATTAGGTGGATACTGTATGGGAATGCACTTAATGAGAAAAATTGGAGATAGAGGTGTCTATGGAGACCCTNTTTTACCCGATTTNATGGTTTTTTTAAATTGGAGTGAATTACCAATCGCATGGTATGGCTTTAATTATATAGGATATACACTNTTTATGATTATTTTTGTACCGGCTATTTTAGCTTTTGTATTTGGTTGGTTAGCTTTTAAGTCAAGAGTTACAGGGGTATATTTTTCTATAATAACACAAGCTATGACTTTTGCTCTGATGTTGGCATTTTTTCAAAATGATTTGGGTTTTGGTGGTAATAATGGTTTAACTGATTTTAAAGAGATAATGGGTTTTTCTCTTCAAAACACATCTACGAAAATATTTTTATTTTGTTCAACAGTTGTAGCTTTAGGTCTAGGATTTATAATTTCANATCGATTAATAAAATCACATGCNGGNATAGTCATGACAGCGTTAAGAGATCAAGAAGATAGAGTGAGATTTTTGGGGTATAGAGTNGAATATTATAAAGTTGCAGCATTNATTGTTTCTGCAGTACTAGCTGGCGTAGCAGGAGCTTTATATGTTCCACAAGTTGGAATAATAAATCCAGGAGAGTTTGCTCCTCTCAAATCTATTGAAGTTGTAGTTTGGGTGGCTTTAGGTGGAAGAGGGACGTTATATGGTGCTATTATTGGTGGAATACTAGTAAATTTAGCAAAATCATTTTTTACAGTTTATTTTCCTGAAATTTGGTTGTTTTTTTTGGGTGGTTTATTTGTATTAGTAACGCTATTTTTACCGAGAGGTGTAGCTGGAGTACTTTCAGACTTGTATAATAATTTAAAGAACAGGAGATAAATGGTGAACTCTAAAATAAATTCACAGGGCTCTCTTTTATATCTAGATGGAGTAACCGTTGATTTTGACGGATTTAAAGCATTAAATGAATTATCTTTCATAGCTTCTCCTAATTCCCTTCAAGCGGTGATTGGGCCTAATGGTGCAGGAAAAACTACTTTTATGGATGTAGTTACAGGTAGGACTCGTCCTACTGCAGGTAGGGTCATATACAAAGAAAAGATAGATTTAACAAGGTTTGATGAGACAGCTATTGTTTCACTGGGGATCGCTAGAAAATTTCAAAGACCATCAGTTTTTCCTCATCACTCGGTAGCAAAAAATTTAGAATTAGCAGTATTTAAGAAAAAAAATATTTGGAATACAACTTTTCTTAAAGATACTAATTTAGATAAGAATTTATTAGAAAATGTGGCTTCTAAAATTGGATTAGAAAACTACTTGCAGAATATTGCAGGTTCTTTGTCGCACGGACAGAAGCAGTGGCTTGAAATTGGCATGCTCTTAGCACAAGAATGTGAATTACTAATGCTTGACGAGCCAGTAGCAGGAATGACCGATGAAGAAACAGAAAAAACTGCAATACTATTAAAAGAAATTTCAAAGGAAAGATCTTTGATAGTTATTGAACATGATATTAATTTTATAGAATCATTGTTGTGTTCAGTTAAAGTCCTAAACGAAGGAACAGTCTTGGCTGAAGGCACTATGGCAGATTTAAAAAAAAATAAAGAAGTAATAGAAGTTTATTTGGGTAGATAGATGTTAAAAATAGAAAATATAAATTTATCATACGGAGAGAGTCATATTATTTTTAATATGTCTTTAGAAGCAAAATTAGGAAATGTAACAACTATTCTGGGAAGAAACGGGGTAGGTAAAACGAGTCTATTAAAGGCTATTATGGGTTTAGAACAGGTTCAATCTGGGACAGTTTTATGGAATAATAATGATATTACTAATTCAACTCCTGCATATCGTGCTCGATCAGGATTAGCATATGTTCCTCAAGGAAGAGAAATTTTTGCACTTTTAACAGTTGAAGAAAATTTAAAAACCGGATTTTCAGTTCTACCAAAAGGAGAGAAAAGAATTGCTTCTTATATTTATGATTTATTTCCTGTTTTAAAAGATATGAAGCATAGAAGAGGTGGCGATTTATCTGGAGGACAGCAACAACAGCTCGCTATAGCAAGAGCGTTAGTAATGAAGCCAAAATTACTATTACTAGATGAGCCTACAGAAGGAATTCAACCATCAATAATTAAGCAAATTGCTGAAGTAATCAGATATTTAGTACAATCGGAAAAAATAGGTGTTATTCTTGTAGAACAATATTTTGATTTTGCTCAAGAACTTGCTGACACATTTTATGCTATTATTAAAGGGAAAATAGCACTTTCAGGTAAAGGAAAAGACATGAATAAAGACGATCTACAACGTTTGCTTACAGTCTAAAATGAAAAAAATTAATCGCGCTATCGGTGAATTAGAAATTTCGTTTTCGGAGGATGGAATTAGTCGTTTGCACTGTACTGCTCCTTTGAGAGCATTTGGTAATGATGATGGAATCAATGAAATACCTTCAGCAGTTATTGTTAATACTTCAGGTGGAGTTGTTTCAGGAGATAGGTATGATGTAACTATAAATGTAAAAAAAAATAGTAAGGGGCTAATTTTATCTCAAGCTGCTGATAAAATTTATAAATGTTTAAAAAATGAATACTCTGAAATGAATAATCTATTAAATATAGATAATAATAGTTGGGTAGAATGGATTCCTCAAGAAACAATTATGTTTGAAAATGCAAATTTAAAAAGAAATTTAGAAGTAAATTTAAGCACTGATTCAGAAGCTTTAATAGGAGAAATAGTAGTTTTAGGAAGATTAGCAAAGGGTGAAAGAGTTAATAATATTACTCTAATGGATACTATAAAAATTAATCGTAATAAAAAAATAGAATGGCTGGATAGAGTTTTGCTAGATGGTAAAGTTCACTGCGCGCGCAATTCAAATGCACGTTTGTATGGAAATAACTGTTTTTTTACAATAGCATTATCAAGTGTAAAAATTTCTAAATATAAAGATATACTTTATAAATTTATAGAAAATAATATTAATAAAATTAAAATCAGTGCTACTATCTTACACAATAATCTAATAATTAGAGGTTTATCAAAAGACCCTCTTTTATTAAGAAAAGAATTTTCAAAAATATGGTGTTTCATTAGGTCAGAGTTTAAAAAGTTGGCCCCAGTGATGCCCAAACTTTGGTGGATATAAAGCGTAAGGAAATGTTTTATGAAATTAAATTCTAGAGAAAAAGATAAGTTATTAATTGCCATGGCAGCCGAAGTCGCTAGAAAGCGATTGGCACGTGGACTTAAACTCAATTACCCTGAAGCCGTGGCGCTTATTTCAGATTTTGTAGTTGAAGGTGCGAGAGATGGAAGAAAAGTAAGTGACCTAATGAGTGCAGGAGCTGAATTAATTTCTAAAGGACAAGTTATGAATGGGGTAGAAACTATGATTAAAGAAATACAGGTAGAAGCCACTTTTCCTGACGGAACAAAACTAGTTACAGTGCATTATCCAATAAAATAGGAGGTTAAAATGATACCTGGGGAAATTATAGTATCCGATAATGAAATAGAAATAAATAAAGGTTCTACCTCAAAGAATATAATTGTTGAAAATATGGGAGATAGACCTATTCAAGTAGGTTCTCATTATCATTTTTATGAGGTAAATGCTTTCCTTAAATTTGATAGAAATAAAACTTTAGGCATGAGGTTAAATATTGCATCAGGAACGGCTATTCGTTTTGAGCCAGGACAAAGTAGAGAAGTTCAATTAGTTGATTATTTAGGAAAAAAAAATATTTACGGTTTTAATGCTCTTGTTAATGGGTCTTTAAAGAAGGTAAAAAATCATGACAAATAAAATTAATAGAAAATCTTATGCAGCAATGTACGGTCCTACAGTGGGAGATAAAATAAGGCTTGCAGATACAGAATTATTTATAGAGGTAGAAACAGATTATACTGTTTATGGAGAAGAAGTAAAATTTGGGGGAGGTAAAGTAATTAGAGATGGAATGGGACAAAGCCAGATAAGCAATTCAGAAGGAGCTGTCGACACTGTCATTACTAATGCTGTAATTTTAGATTATTGTGGAGTAATTAAAGCAGATATAGGAATTATTAATGGTTATATTTCAGAAATAGGTAAAGCAGGTAATCCTGATGTACAACCTAATGTGAATATAATTATAGGTCCCGGGACAGAAGTAATTGCAGCTGAGGGTAAAATTTTGACTGCAGGAGGGATCGATGCGCATATTCATTTTATTAGCCCTCAGCAAGTGGAAGAAGCTTTATATTCTGGGATTACCACTATGCTAGGTGGAGGAACGGGGCCCGCAGAAGGAACAAATGCAACTACATGTACACCTGGACCATGGCATATAACTAAAATGTTAGAAGCGGCAGAAGGATTACCAGTTAATTTAGGCTTTTTTGGAAAGGGAAATGCATCTAGTACAAAACCTCTATTGGAGCAAGTCAGAGCTGGAGCATGCGGTCTTAAATTACATGAAGACTGGGGCACCACGCCTTCCACTATCGATACATGTCTTAAAGTTGCAGATAAAATGGATGTTCAAGTTACTATACACACAGATACATTAAATGAATCTGGCTTTGTAGAAAACACTATTGCAGCATTTAAAGGAAGATGTATTCATGCATTTCATACTGAAGGAGCTGGGGGAGGACATGCTCCTGACATAATACGCTTGGCTGGAGAGAAAAATGTTTTACCTTCTTCAACAAATCCAACAAGGCCTTACACCATAAACACGATTGATGAGCATTTAGATATGTTAATGGTATGTCATCATCTTGATCCAAAAATTCCAGAAGATATCGCATTTGCTGAGAGTCGCATTCGAGCTGAAACTATAGCTGCGGAAGATATCTTACATGATATGGGAGCTTTTTCTATGATTGCATCAGATAGTCAAGCTATGGGAAGAGTAGGAGAAGTAATCACAAGGACTTGGCAAACAGCTTCAAAAATGAAATTGCAGAGAGGTTTTTTACCTGAAGATGATACAGGAAATGATAATTTAAGATGTAAAAGGTATATAGCAAAATACACTATAAATCCGGCAATTTCCCATGGGATTTCTCATGTGGTAGGGTCTGTAGAAAAGAACAAATTAGCCGACTTAGTTTTATGGGATCCAGCGTTCTTTGGAGCTAAACCTGAAAAAATTATTAAGGGTGGTGTAATAAACGCTTCTTTAATGGGTGATCCAAATGCGTCTATTCCCACACCTCAGCCAGTTCATTATAGACCTATGTTTGGACAATTTGGTAGTTCAATGCAGAGTGGTTCTATTACTTTTGTCTCTCAAATTGCTTATGATAATGGATTAAAGGAAGCACTAAAATTAGAGAAAAAACTTATTCCAGTAAGTGGGACAAGAAATATATCAAAATCTGATATGGTTTTAAACCATTATACTCCAGATATAAAGGTGGACCCAGAAACATATGAAGTGAAGGCTGACGGCGAGCTATTAACTTGTGAACCTGCGGAGATACTTCCTTTAGCTCAAAGGTATTTTTTATATTAGTTAATAAGGAGAATTACAATTTTAATAATTAAGTCTTGGTCTAGATCAGGTCTATGGCCTGATGAGAAATCAAAAGATCAAATTACAATGATATCAGCAGATCGCTTTTGTAGAAGGAAGATGTTGACATTAGATTCTGGAAAGGAGGTAATGTTAACTTTGGAAAAAGTTGTTGGTTTTAGAGATAACGATGGTTTAGAATTAGAAAATGGTGATTGGGTAAGAATTAAATCGGCAAAAGAAGATGTAATAGATATAGTCTCCAAGAATGATAAGCACCATTCACTTTTATCTTGGCATTTAGGTAATAGACATCTAGCAATAGAGCTAATAAATAAAAAAATTATAAGAATTGAAAAAGATCATGTTATAGCTCTTATGCTCGAAGGATTAGGAGCTAGGCTAGAGTATAAAAAGGAAGTATTTAATCCCGAATTAGGAGCATATGGTTCTAAGCACCATTAAATTAATATGAATAAGTTTGAACAAAATAAAATAGTGGATAACGGACTTTATTATTTGCTAAGTTGGTTTTCGCCAAATTATCCAGTGGGGTCTTATGCATATTCACACGGGCTTGAATATGCTGTGGAGACCGGAATAGTGGATAATATTTATCATTTAGAAAATTGGATTAAGGATTTATTATTTTATGGTACGGGAGCGAATGATGCTATTTTTATAAATCAAACTTATGAATCAATATTAAGTAATAATTATGAACTATTTGTGGATATTGCCATTATGTCAAAGTCTTATATGCCTACACAAGAAATCGCTTTAGAGTCCGAACAGCAAGGAATATCATTTTATAAGGTTACGTCAGCTACACTATCGTCTAAGAAATTTGAAAAATTAATAAATAGTATTATGAGTTATATTACATATCCTATAGTTGTAGGATGTGCTGGAGCATTGATTAATATAAAAAAAATTCATTTAATAAATTCATATTTACATGCTTTTATATCTAATATTTTATCTGCAGCTTTGCGTATAATGCCGGTCGGGCAGACTGATATACAATGTTTACTTTTTAAATTTAAAAAAGATATACAGACAATTTCTATTAATACCTTGTCAAAAAGTTTAGAAGATATTGGTTCCTCAACCTTTATGATTGATTGGGCATCGGCAAATCATGAAGGTCAATATTCGAGGTTATTTAGGTCATGAGTTTGCCTGTTCGAATAGGAATAGGTGGGCCAGTGGGTTCTGGAAAAACAGCATTGGCAGTTTCTTTATGTAAAAAATTGTATCCCAAATATGATTTGGCAGTTATAACAAATGATATTTATACCCGCGAAGATGCTCAATTTGTTACAAAAGCAGGGGTGCTTCCAGAAGAAAGGATTAGGGGAGTAGAGACGGGAGGTTGTCCTCATACTGCTATACGAGAGGATGCTTCAATGAATTTAGTAGCAGTGTCAGATATGAAAAAATTATTTCCAAAAATTGAAATTGTCTTGATAGAATCAGGAGGAGATAATTTGGCTGCGACATTTTCCCCAGAACTTGCTGATATCACTTTATATGTAATTGATGTTGCCGCTGGAGAAAAAATTCCAAGAAAAGGAGGTCCAGGAATAACCCGGTCAGATTTATTAATAATTAATAAAATTGATCTAGCTCCTTTAGTTGGTGCTAACTTGAAAGTAATGGAAAAAGACACAATAAAAATGAGAGGAGAAAAACCTTTTATTTTTAGTAATTTAAAAAGTGGTGAAGGACTAAATGAAATTTCTAATTTTATAATTAGAAACTCTGGTCTATAACTTTACTATTCTATAGCAATATTATCTATCAACCTTATATCATTTATGTAAGCAGCCACAAATATTCTTGATTTTTTATTGCTATAAGTTTTGATTTCTTCAAGGTCTTTTTCACTTCTTATCTCCAAATAATCTAGTTTATTAAAACCAGATTCTAAAATATTATTTCTTGCCTTATCAATGACTAACTCAATATTTTCTCCAGTGACAATATTTTTTGATGCTTCGCATAATATTTTGTATAAATTATTTGCTATTAATTTTTTGTCTTTTTCAAGATATCTATTTCTAGATGAAATTGCTAAACCTTCTTTATCTCTTACGGTAGATATACTAATAATTTTACAAGGAATATCTAGACTATTTACTAATTTTTTAACAATCAGAAGTTGTTGAAAATCTTTTTCACCAAAAAATCCATAATCGGCTCTTGATTGAACAAGAAGTTTAGCAACTATAGTAGCTACTCCTTGAAAGTGATTTTTTCTGAATCTACCACATAACACGGAACTTAATTTTGGAATAGTAATGCTCAGATCAAAATTGCTAGGGTAAATATTTTCTATAGAAGGAATATAAACTATATGACAGCCTGCGGCTTCCAGTTTAGAAGTATCTTTTTCTTCATCTCTAGGATATGTATCAAAATCTTCATTTGTTCCAAATTGTTTTGGATTTACGAATATAGTAGCAACTACTATGTCTGAGTGTTTTCTTGCTGTAAAAATAAGTTTTTCATGTGCTTCGTGAATAGAACCCATGGTAGGAACTATGCCAACAGTAGCTGCAGCATTTGTAGGTTCCATTCTGCGTCTTGCAACAGCCGCTTCTAGTTCAAACACATTTCTTACTATTTCTATTGTCATTACTTTATTAGTTTCCTATGAAATAAAGTGCTATAATATTATAAAATTTAAATAAAATATTTTTTTTCAAACAGATAATGCATAAAGCTACAATTAATTTTGGTCAATAGTAATATGACAATTTTTTATAAGTCGAAGATGATATCTATTATTTTAGTTATTATATTTATTAGTTATTCTGTTCTGGCAGAAGATGAAATAAATTTCACGAAAGCTTCTCCTGAAGGGAACCTCAATGATATAAGTCTTTCAAAATTAGGTAAAAGTAAAACATATATGATCGTAACAGCTGATAAGAGAGCATCCATAGCTGCTAAAGACATATTGGATAAAGGTGGATCAGCTATAGATGCAGTCATTGCGGCTCAAATGGTACTAAATGTAGTAGAACCCCAATCATCAGGCATAGGTGGAGGGGGATTTCTTATTTATTTTGATGCCAATAAAAAAGAGTCTTTGGCTTTTGATGGAAGAGAAAGAGCTCCTATCAAATATCATTCTAAAGTTTTTTTAAAGAAAGACGGAAATAAAAAAGGTTTTATAGAAGCTATTTCAGGAGGTTTGGCAGTAGGAGCTCCTTCACTTCTCTCGATGTTAGAGGTGGCTCACAAGAAGTATGGATTATTAGATTGGAAAAATTTATTTAATGAAGCAATAAATTATGCAGAAAATGGATTTATTGTTGGGGAAAGACTATCTAAGATGTCAAAAAAAGCTCCACATTTAAAGAATCAGACAGAGACTAATCAATATTTTAATATTGATAATGGAGGTTTACAGTCAGGACAAGAACTTATGAATTATGATCTTGCTAGTACTTTTAAAATAATCAGAGATAAAGGATCGAGTGGCTTACTAAATGGAGAGATTGCAGATTCAATATTATTAAAAACAAAACAATCTAAGAACCCTGGATTATTAATGTTTGAAGATTTTTCTATAGTAAAACCTAAGATAGTTCTCCCTTTGTGTGAGAATTATAGAGGATGGAAAATATGTGGAATGCGACCCCCAAGTTCAGGAGGTATCACCATTTTACAGATATTAGGAATTTTAAATAATTTTGATATTACCTTTGATGAAAATAGAGAGGTAAAAATATGGCATCTATTTTTAGAAGCATCCAAACTGGCATATGCAGATAGAGACTATTATATTGCAGATGAAGACTTTCANACAGTTCCTATTAGNGAAATGCTTGATGGGAACTATTTAGCTTCAAGAGCAAATCTTATAAATGATAGTATGATTAATAATATTGTTAATCCAGGAAAGTTTAAAAGAAAAGCTGTCAACAATATTGGCAAAGATATTACTAGTGAATTTGCCTCTACTACACATATTTCTATTATAGATCAATTTGGTAATGCAGCATCTTTAACTTCCTCCATAGAATTTATGTTTGGTAGTGGCTTGATGGCTTCAGGCTTTTTATTAAATAATCAAATGACTGACTTTTCATTTTATCCTTTAGATAAAAAGGGCAATCCTATAGCGAATAGACCTGAATCTAGAAAAAAACCTCGTTCTTCTATGTCTCCTACATTAGTTTTTGATGCAGCAGGGAATCTTAGGCTCGTTATTGGTTCCCCAGGAGGGTCAAGAATAATATGTTATGTGGCTGCATCCTTAGTTCGCTTTATAGATTTTAATATGCCAATACAAGATATAGTTCATAGCCCTAATATATGTAATAGAGGATCGTATAGTGCTATTGAAATTGGAGAAAAAGGTGATGAAATTGCAAGTAAAATGGAAAGGTTTGGTTATAAAATAGAAAGAAAAACTATGACTAGTGGTATACATATTGCCTACAGAGACGAAAAAGGCATACTTTGGGGAACTGCTGATCCAAGGAGAGAAGGAACTGCAGTTGGAAAATAATATGCCAACTTTTTTTAAAGCATGAGTATGAATAAGGTGAATAAAAAAGATAATTTAATATATGGCTCATTAGTTAGAAAGATAATACGTAAGTCTAAAACAGCAGTTTTATCTTCTTACTTAAATGGGAGTGAGTGGCCTTATGGTTCTCTAGTGCTTTCTTGTTGTGAACATGATGGTTCTCCCTATGTTTTCATATCTGATCTCGCAGAACACACTAAAGCAATTAGAATGAATAATAAGGTTTCTATTTTTTATGAAAATTGTAATTTTTTAGATGATCCACTGACTGGGACCAGGTTTTCTATGCTTTGTAAAGCATTTGATGTACTTAAAAAAGAAGAAAGAAGACTTTTGTTGAATAGGTTTGTTTTGCGTCATCCTGAATCTAAAATTTATTCAAAATTTAACGATTTTAATATTTTTAAATTGTCCGTTGAAAAAATACATGTGATTTNCGGATTTGGAAAAATACGATGGTTAAATAAAGATGATGTGATAGGAATAAAGTATGAGAATTTAATCAATTCAGAAAAGACAATAATAGATTTTGTTAATAATAAAAAGATAATGGAGTCTCAAGTNATAGGAGTTGATCCAGAAGGTTATGATTTTATCAATAAAAAGGAATATTTTAGAAATGAATTCTCAGAAGAAATAAAAGACGAAGAAACAGCAAAAATTAAAATTATGGAAATGATCAAGAATAAAGAAATTAAATAATATAATTTGAAAAACTTATATAAAATATTATAAATAACCTTGGAGGACAAAATGAAATTTACTGAAGAGCAGACAAAATCNTTTAAGGAAGCAGGTTATGTATTTATAGAGGATCTTTTTAAGGCTGAAGAAATTGAATTAATGAATAATGAAGCCAAGGCAATCTATGATATAGAAAGGCCAGAAATTGTNAAAGAAAAGAANGGAAAGGCTATAAGAACTGTTTTTGGTGCTCATACATTTAATAATATTTTTTCTAAATTGGCTAGACATCCAAGAATTATAAAACCAACAATGCAACTCTTGGATGGCGAAGTTTATGTTCATCAATTTAAATTAAATGCCAAGATGGCATTTGATGGAGATGTATGGCAGTGGCATCAGGACTATGGAACCTGGAAAAATGANGATGATATGCCAGAAGGATTGGCTTTAAATGTTGGTATTTTTTTGGATGATGTAACCCAATTTAATGGGCCTTTAAATTTTATACCTAAATCACATAGAGAGGGCTATATAGATGCAAGCCACGATACCCGTACAACTTCATATCCTCTTTGGACAATAAATGAAGAAACAATTTCTAAGCTAGTTGATAGGGGCGGTATAGTGGCACCCACTGGTAAGGCTGGGTCAGTGGTGTTTTTTGATTCTACGCTTGTACATGGCTCTCCTTCTAATATGTCACCATGGAATAGAACTATTGTATATATTTCCTTAAATAGAACGAGTAATCATATTAGAAAGTTTAATAGACCCGAATATATAGCTCATAGAGATTTTAATCCTATAAGGTGCCTAAATGACAACTGNCTAGTTGAGAATACTTAAAACACCTATAAATAAGAAAAATTATGAATCTAGATTTAGCTGATAGATTAAGAAAAAGGTTAGAAGACTCAAACCCTGTTAAAATTGGAATCATAGGCCTCGGTAAGTTTGCAACTATGTTCTTGTCTCAGGCTAGATTAATAAAAGGGTTTCAAATCACCGCATTAGCAGATTTGGATTATAAAAGAGCAAATGATGCGCTAATAACGGCAGGATATGATCCTAATATTACTGTANATAATNTAGATAANGCTATACNNNAATCTAAGATATATATAACTGAGAATGGNATGGAAGTAGCNGGGGCTGAACAGTTNGATGTTATTGTNGAGGCAACGGGAAATCCNGAGGCAGGCGTNGATCATACNTTAGCAGCTTTTAATGTNAAATCTCATGTAGTCTTAGTNACTGTTGAAGCNGATGTGCTTTGTGGAGGATCTTTAGTGAAAAGAGCTATTGATGCTGGNGTAGTNTNTACTATGGCATACGGAGATCANCCATCGCTTATATGTGAATTAGTAGAAAGNATTAGAAGTTCAGGTTTTGAAATAACATGTGCTGGAAAAGGAACACAATATTTACCTGTTTATCACAGTAGTACCCCAGAAACTGTATGGGATTATTACGGGTTAAGTAGTCAAGAAGCTGCGGCTGGAGGTCTAAACCCTAAAATGTTTAATTCTTTTTTAGATGGAACAAAATCAGCTATTGAAATGGCCGCGGTGGCTAATGCTACAGGATTAAGTGTTCCTCGAGATGGATTAAAATTTCCTCCAGTTGGGACTTCAGGTTTGGCTCAAGTTTTAAAACCTAAAATAAAAGGAGGTATTATCCAAAAAGAAGGCACTGTTGAAGTAGTTTCATCTTTGAAAAGAGATGGGCAAGAAATTGCAGACCACCTAAGATTTGGAGTTTATGTGGTATTTAAGGCTAGTACAGAATATGTATCTAGGTGCTTTAGTGAATACGGTATCCCTACAGACGATGAAGGGAACTACGCTGCACTTTGGAGACCAGTACATCTTATTGGACTTGAGTTAGGGTTTAGTGTTGGAAAAGCTGTATTGGACAAACAAGCAGTTGGTGCAACAAAGAATTTTGTAGGTGATGTTGTGTCTGTGGCTAAAAAAGATTTAATGCCGGGAGAGATACTAGATGGAGAGGGGGGTAGAACAGTTTGGGGAAGGCTTATGCCTGCAGAAAATTCTATTTCTATTAATGCTTTACCTATAGGTTTAGCGCATAAAGTTAAATTAACAAAAGAAGTTAAAAAAGGAGAGGTAATATCTCAAAATGATGTTACCTCGCCAATTGATTCTAATGCATTGGTTTTACGCAAAGAAATGGAAAATGATTTAATTAAGGGAAAAAATTTTTGATTTTGGGTAGATGGATATACCAAGGAGTAAGTCCAGAAATAGCTGATAGCTGTGACTTAGACCCTTCTTCTTGGGTGATAGGGAATGTAAAAATGGGAAAAGGAGTTGTCCTAAAACCAAGAGCAGTTTTGAGAGGAGATGGACAAGATATAAAAATTGGAAGAGGAGTTATATTTTTGTCCAGAAGTACAGTGCATATTGCCAATGATTTACTAGGAGCCGTTATAGGAGATTATTCGGTTATAGGACGCTATTCTTTAATTCATGCATGTACAATAGGAAAGTCGGTTTTGGTTGGAGATCAGGCAGTAATAATGGACGGCTCTGTTCTTGGCGACGAATGTTTAGTCACTGCCAACTCTTTAATTCCTCCTGGAAAAAGATTTTCTAATAATGTCATTATTGATGGAGCACCAGCAAAGGTAATTGGTACAATAAAAAAAGACCAGTTAAAAATTTATAAGGAAGAATTAATAAATTCTAATTATTCAAAAAGCAGCATTTTAAGAGCAGAAGAATCTGGGGAAGACCCGATTGCTGAATTAGGGATAGAACCTTGGATTGGATACCAATTAGGTAAAAATATAATAAGTAAAAATGCATTTGTTGCTCCAGATTCGGTTATAAGAGGAAAAATCTTAATTGCAGATAAGGCAAGCGTATGGTTTTCTACAGTTTTATCTTCAATATATCCAGGATTTATAGA
>PAWH01000037.1 GCA_002714055.1 Candidatus Pelagibacterales bacterium
TAATTCTAGATTTTTAGTCATTCTTAACACCTGTTGATCCAAATCCTCCTTCTCCTCTTTCAGTTATAGACAGAGAATCAATTTCCTCTAGTTTTGCTTGAATTAACTGAGACACGACCATTTGTGCTATTCGGTCTCCGGGATTGATAAAGAAAATTTTGCTTCCATGGTTTATAATTATAACACCTACTTCTCCTCTATAATCCGAATCTATTGTTCCAGGGCTATTCAAGACTGTTATCCCATTTTTGAATGCTAGTCCTGACCTTGGTCTAATTTGGATCTCAAATCCTTTAGGTATTTCAACTTTAAAACCACTAGGGATTAACACTCTATCACCAGCGTGCAATTTAACAGAGTCACCTATGGCTGCATGAATATCCATGCCGGCAGAACCAAGGGTTTCGTAGGAAGGAAAAGTTCCTTTAAAATTTGGGAGTTTTTGAATTTTTATTTTCATAGTGCTTCTGTATTTAAGATAGTGCTTCTATAATTTTTATTGATAAAAGTTTTGCAATTTCATCCTTGGATTTTTTTGGCCACTCTTCAATACATGATTTGCTGATAAGATTAATCTTATTATCTTCCCCTCCAAAAATATCTGGGTTATCTAATACGTTATTGGCTATTATCCAGTCGCAATTTTTTTGTACTAACTTCTTTTTAGCATTAGTAATTAAATTATTAGTTTCTGCTGCAAAACCTACTACAAGTTTTGGTCTTTGGTTTCCTGCATTTGAAATATTATCCAAAATATCTGGTGCTAAAGTTAAATCTATCTCAGGTTTTTGATTATTATTTTTTTTTATTTTAGTTTTTGAGGGAGACATAATTGTCCAGTCACAAACAGCGGCAGCACATACCGCAACATCAACGGGAAGAGAGTCTCTACAAGCATTAAGCATTTCTGTAGCAGTATTTACTCTTATGGTATTAATATTATTAGAGATCTGTTGGTGAGTAGGTCCGGTAACTAGTGTCACATGTAGTCCCAGATCATCAAGTTGGTTTGCTATTGCTATTCCTTGTTTTCCTGATGAACGATTCCCAATGAACCTTACTGGATCTATAGGTTCATAGGTTGGACCCGCTGTAACTAAGGCTTTAATATTATAATTTTTTTTTTTATTTTTAAGAATGGACAATATATATTTATATATGTCCTTTGGCTCTGACATACGGCCTAATCCCTCTTCTCCACAAGCAAGGTCTCCGGGCTCAGGCCCTATAAAATTTATATTATCTTTTTTTAAGGATTCTATATTTCTTTGTGTGGCAGGATTATGCCACATAAGTGAATTCATCGCAGGTGCAAAAATGACAGGTTTATTAGATGCTAATAATACTGTAGATGCAAGGTCATCAGCTATCCCATTTGCACTCTTAGCTATAATATTAGCAGAAGCAGGAGCTACAATAATTACGTCACTTTCTCTAGATAGTTGGATATGTCCCATTTCTGATTCATCTTTTAAAGAGAATATTTCTTGGTATACTTTCTCATTTGAAATTGCAGCTATAGAAAGTGGAGTTACAAATTTTTCTCCACCACTCGTAAGTATAGTTTTAACCTCGTTTCCATCATTTTTAATAATACGGATCANTTCAAGGGATTTATAGGCAGAAATGCCTCCTGANATAACTAATAAAATTTTATATNTTTTTTTCATATTTAATATCTATATTAAAGAATCAATTTAATTGGCATAATAACTGNAAATGTATTCAAAATAAACCTTTTAAATACGAAATGCCACATATAGACAGGCAATTCCCCCCATATACTTTATAATTTTAATATTTTTAAACCCACTATTTCTAATCATTTTGGAAAAGACATTGGGTGAATAAAAATATAAAATGCTATCACACAAGTACTGATAAGCTTCCTTATTTTTTGCNATATTTTTACCAAGGTTTGGTAATATATTTTTTAAATAAAAATTATAGATTTTTTTAAAGGGGCTAATAACTTCTGGAGAAAATTCTAAAATTAATAATTTTCCTCCAGGCTTTAAAATTCNGTAGCTTTCAACTAGTGTTTTTTCTATCTCGGAAATATTTCTAATTCCAAATGCACAGGTTATTATATCAATAGTTGAGTCTTTAAAAGGAAGATAGGCAGCATCTCCTATAACCCAATTTGGGTTGCCAATAGAACCTCTTTTTNTAGATTTTTTTATTCCAATATTGATCATATCTGCACTCAGATCAAATACAGTAACTTGGTTTTTAGGCCAGCGCTCTCTTATTAAAAACGCTATGTCTCCTGTTCCACCGGCTAGATCTAAAACAGTCTTTTTATTTTTATGAGATNTAAAAAATTCTAATCTTTCAACTAAATCTTTTTTCCAGAGCCTATGGCTTCCTAGACTCATAATATCGTTCATCTTATCGTAGTTACTAGATATTGAATTAAAAAGCNTTGAAATTTTGCCTCTTTTTGAATCTATGGATATTTTCTCTGATCCAAATCTAACGAGATTCAAGCTTTCTTGTTCTTTTAATATTTTTGCCATAGTATATTTTTTCTTTCTCAATTTACTAGGTCTAATATTATGCCAGAATTACCAGAAGTAGAAACTGTAACTAAAGCATTAAATATAGCAATCAAAAATTNTATTATCAAAAAAGTAATTATATATAGATCTGATCTAAGAATTNCTACATCAAAAAATATGAAGAAATATTGTGAAGGGGCTAGAATATTATATGTGAAAAGAAGAAGTAAGTTTGGTAAAATTTACNTAGATAATGATTATATAATAGTTTTTCATCTAGGTATGTCTGGAAGGATGATAATTGAGGATAACCCTTCTTTTCAAAAGAAAAAACATGATCATATACTATTTGAATTAAAACATTCTGATGAAAACAAAAATTATACTAGGCTTATATATAATGACCCAAGAAGATTTGGTTTTATGAGTGTATATAAAAATAATAGTATGTCGTATAAAAATATATTTATAAATTTGGGACCAGAGCCGTTAAGTAATGGATTTAGTGCGAATGAATTATATATNAAGTTTAGAAATAAGTCAGTATCTATTAAAGGTGCATTATTAAATCAAAGATTAGTTGCTGGATTAGGAAACATATATGTATGTGAGGCTTTGTTTCTTGCTTTTATGTCTCCTACAAAAAAAGCTTCTAGTTTGTCTAAGAAAAAGATAACAAGTTTAGTTTGTAATATAAAACGTGTTCTAATAAAGGCAATAGAAGTAGGAGGGTCCACTATTCAGGATCATAAAAACATAAATGGAGAAATAGGCTATTTTCAAAATTACTTTTTAGTTTATGGTAGAGAGGGGATGTATTGTAAAAATAAAAATTGTAAAACTACAATTAAGAGGATAATACAGAATGGAAGATCAACATTTTATTGCCCGTCTTGTCAAAGATGATTTTCATAAAATGCTTATAACAATAATAGTTTTTATTGCCTTATATTTTTTTTATGTAAATAAAGTTAACTCCGAAGATTTCCTGGATTGTATAGAAGATATACCCCTCGTAAATAAATTATATGAAAAAAAAGATAGCTGTTTTTATTTTGATTCCGATGAAGGAAGAGTTGTAAATGTGGAGGCAGAAGGAAGTGTAAGGCAAGACACAATATTAAATTTTTATTTAAATGTTTTGCCTCAATTAGGCTGGAAAATTAATACTGATGATTCATATGATAATGTTATAAAATTTAATAGAGGAAAAGAATTGCTTAATGTTTTAGTTCATGAAAATAATAAAAAGAGTTTAGTTATATTTTTCAGTTTTTTATTATTAGATCATTAATAAGGGAAACACAGAATGAAATTAAAAAATCATTATAAAAATATTATTGTAGAAATTTATGAAAAAGTTGTCTTATTAAAATTAAATAGGCCAGATTCATTAAATGCGCTTAGCAAAGGATTAATTGAGGATCTCAACCATGCTTTAGATATTATTGAAAACGATCCGCATTACTCTGTTATTGTCTTAACGGGAAATGGAAAAGCTTTTGCTGCAGGAGCAGATATCAAAGAGATGATGTCTAAATCCTTTCAAGATGTTATAGAGAATGACTTTATTAAACCTTGGGAAAAAATTAGCAGCATAAGTAAGCCTACCATAGCGGCTGTAAATGGATACGCATTAGGAGGAGGTTGCGAACTAGCCATGATGTGTGATTTATTAATAGCTTCTGAAAAAGCAAAATTTGGACAACCAGAAATTAATTTGGGAACTTTTCCGGGCTCNGGTGGNACTCAGCGCCTGCCTAAGACTATAGGNAAGGCTAAAGCTATGGATCTAATTTTAACGGCTAGAATGATNGATGCTGATGAAGCAGAGAAATTGGGATTAACAAGNAGAGTATTAATTGAGGATAATTTTATTGAACAAGTANTAGNAATTGCTAAGGAAATTTCNGAAAAATCATTGCCTGTATTGAAGATGGCAAAAGCNGCAGTAAATGGAGCCTTTGAAAACACATTATCTCAAGGTGTGNTATATGAAAAAAANNTATTTCAATCTACTTTTGCTCTAGAGGATAGAAAAGAGGGGATGCAAGCTTTTATTGAAAAAAGAAAGCCAAAGTTTGAAAATAAATAAATTTTATATAATAATTCCGCTTTTCTCTTATTGACCTAAAAGCAAAGATCAGTTAATTAGGTTTACCTTTTATTTATTTAGTTTTACAGGGATAATAATATGGCTAATATAGCTTCTGCAAAAAAAAGAATTAGATCTAGTAANAGACGTTCTGTGACAAACAAAAATAGAATCAGTGCAATTCGAACTTATATTAAGAAAGTGGAAGAGGCTATTGTAGACGATAAAAAAGAAGATGCACGCAAGGCACTACAGGTTTCAGAATCTCAAATGATGGTAGGAGCAGGTAAGGGAAAAGTCAGCAAAAAAAGAATGTCTCGAAAAATTTCAAGATTAAATAAACGTATAAAAAATATAAAAAGTTAATTTTTTAAATTGTTTAATTGCATGCTTTGATATAGGTGTTATAGTTTTTCTCTGATCAATTTTTTTAGAGAGATTATATAACAAAAAATACTGTTTAGTTTTGTAAGATTTCTCATTTTAACTGATCTAACTTTTAGATTATAAATATATCTATTTTAGGGTAACTCATGCTCGATATTGATGGTGCAAAAGAAATTTGGCAACAAGTTAAGAAAAAGCTTAGGCAGGAAGCTGGAAAAACAGTTTATAATAATTGGTTGGATTCNCTTAAACTAATAAGTTATGTGAGTGGAAAGATTGAAATTGCCTCACATAGTGAATTTCATAAGAATTGGATAGAACCCAGATATGGGAATAGAATAAAGTCTTTATTTAAGGCTGCCAATAATGAAGTAAAGAGTGTAATTTTTGTAGTTGATGAGAGCATACCTTTTAAGAATCAGAAAGCGCAGGGGAAAAAGTCAAATAATTTACATTTTTCTTCACCATTAGATCCTAGATATACTTTTAAGAAATTTGTAGTAGGTCCTTCTAATGATTTTGTTGCAGCNGCTGCACAACGCGTAGCTGAGGCAGAAGATGTTGCTTTTAATCCGTTAGTTATTTATGGAGGNGTAGGTCTTGGNAAGACGCACCTGATGCATTCTATAGCNTGGAGAATTAGAGAAATTAATCCTAATAGACAAGTTGTTTATTTATCAGCAGAAAAATTTATGTATCAATTTGTTAGATCTTTAAGACAACAGGAAACAATGCTTTTTAAAGAGCAATTTAGATCAGCAGATGTATTAATGATCGATGATGTTCAGTTTATAGCTGGTAAAGATTCGACTCAGGAGGAATTTTTTCACACTTTTAATGCTTTAGTTGATCAAAATAAACAGATAGTAGTTAGTGCAGATAGATCACCTGCAGATCTTGAGGGTATAGAAGAACGTTTAAGGTCGAGATTAGGATGGGGGNTAGTTGCAGAAATTCATCAAACTAGCTATGAACTAAGGTTGGGTATATTNCAGGCAAAAGCAGATGACATAAAAAATTGNGAAGTGCCATCTAANGTTATTGAGTTTTTGGCNCATAAAATTACTTCTAATGTAAGAGAATTAGAAGGAGCCTTAAAACGTTTAGTTGCTCATTCACAGTTAGTAGGAAGACCTATTACTCTTGAAAGNANTCAGGANTTATTGCACGATTTGTTAAGGGCAAGTGATAGAAGAGTTACTATTGAAGAAATACAGAAGAAGGTAGCGGAACATTTTAATACCAGACTAAGTGACATGTCCTCAGCTCGCAGAGCAAGAGCTGTTGCAAGNCCTAGACAAGTNGCAATGTATTTATCTAAACAACTTACTTCTCGATCTTTACCGGAAATTGGAAGAAAATTTGGAGGTCGTGACCACACTACTGTAATGCACGCAGTAAGTAGAATAGAATCCTTGATGAATTCTGATTCTGNTATTGCAGATGATTTNGAACTTCTAAAACGTATGTTAGATAATTAAAAAATCTATAATTTTATTTAGGCCTTATTTTCTTTTAAAAATTTTATTATTTAATATATAATAATAATATTAGTTGTTTTTTTTAAAATGAGGTTGTTTCCTCTAAATAGGAAGAATATACATGAAATTTTCTGTTAATAAGTCNGTATTCTTAGTTGCTTTGCAACATGTACACTCAGTGGTGGAAAGAAGAAACACCATNCCAATACTTTCTAATGTTTTATTGGAAGCGAAAGAAGAAGGAATTTTTTTAACTGCAACAGATATGGATATTCAAGTTTTGGAGTCTATAGAAGGATCNGAAGTCGAAATAATGCAAATGGGAACAGTTACTACTTCTGCTCAAATGCTATATGATATAGTAAGAAAGNTACCCGAGAATATTAAAGTAGAACTCTATTCAGAAAATTCAGAGAGATTAGCAGTCAAAGCCTCTTCTAGTTCTTTTGCGTTGAATTGCTTGCCAGCAGAGGACTTTCCTTCTTTTCCAGGGGAAGATTTTAAAAATACGTTTGAGATAGAATCAAAAGACTTAATTAGATTAATAGATAAAACTTCTTTTGCTATGTCGATGGAGGAAACAAGATATTATTTAAATGGTATATATATGCATACGATTGAAGAAAAGGAAAAACGTTTGTTAAGAACTGTTGCAACTGACGGTCACAGATTATCTAGAGTTGATATGAGTTTGCCAGAAGGAGCAAGTAGTGTATCCGGTGTGATTATTCCGAGGAAGACTATCATGGAAGTAAGAAAATTGATTGAAGATAATAAGGATAAATTACATATATCCTTAGATGANACAAGAATAAGATTTNCCTTAGGCAAAGTAATATTAACTTCTAAATTGTTGGATGGTACNTTTCCAGATTATTCAAGGGTAATACCAGAAGATGNAGGAAATNAAAAAATCGTGCATGTTTCTAATGAGTCTTTATTTCAAGCAGTAGACAGGGTTTCTACCGTTTCTACAGATAAATCTAGGGCTATTAAAATGAATGTACAGAAGGACACAATATCAATAACTGCAAATAATCCAGATCAAGGAAGTGCGAGTGAGAATATAGGTATAGAATATAAAGGTGANAGTGTCGAAATTGGTTTTAATTCTAAGTATGTATTGGATGTATCAAGACAGTTAAAAGGGAAGAATATGTTGATAAAGCTATCTGATTCAGTTTCTCCTACGCTTATATTTGATGAAGAAGATGAAAGTGCTTTGTTTGTACTAATGCCGATGCGAGTTTAAATTATGNCTAAAATAATATTTATATTTAAATTTATAGAATCTTATTTATTTGGAAATTTATATACAAGTTTAAAAAGTTGTTTTCATATATCAGCAAACTAAAGCTTACTAATTATAGAAATTTTGAAAGATTAAACTTAGAATTACCAGATTCATCTATTGCTTTAGTAGGTAGAAATGGAGTTGGAAAAACTAATATTATAGAAGCGATTTCTGTTATGCAACCTGGAAGAGGAATAAGATCCGCAAAATTTTCAGATATGACATTTAATAAGTCAAATTATTTTGGGATATATACAGAATTATTTGATGGAGAGGAAAAAGTTCAAATTGGAACAGCTTTCAATAAAGAGGATAGCCGAGTAAGAAAGATAAAAATTAATGAGAATCTATATGTNACACAATTGGAACTTACTAACTACCTGCGAATAATATCACTAACTCCTTTAATGGATAGGGTGTTTATTGATACTCCAAATATAAGAAGAAAATTTATAGATCGAATAACATGGAATTTTTTTAGCTCNCATTCCAAATTNATGCGTCTTTATGATAAGGTGGTTAGGGAACGGAATAATCTTTTAAAAAACAATGAAGCAGATGCTAGGTGGCTAGAAAATGTTGAAAAGCAGATTGTAGACTTTGGAATAAATATAATTGCTAATAGAAANAAAATGCTGTCTCTTGTTAATGANAAATTAAGAGATAAAAAAAATAGTGGAGTAGTNTTTCCAACAGCTAAGGTTTCTTTGGTGGGAGATCTAGAAGAGATATATATGGAAAACACTAATATTAATAATTCTAAAGAAATATATAAAGAAAAACTATTTAATTCTAGATCCCTTGATTCTCTAAGGAGAACGACTAGTCTGGGTCCGCATAGGACAGAATTGATTGTTGAATATGAAGAAAAGGAAATCCCAGCTTACTTATGTTCTACGGGAGAACAAAAAGGGTTGCTGATATCTATAATCCTGGCGGCTGTTCGAGCTTCTAAAGATTTTCATGGCAAATCACCTATATTACTTTTAGATGANGTTTTTGCTCACCTAGATGATATTCAAAGNGATGCATTATCGTCTGAAATATTAGATATTGAAACACAAGCTTGGATGACTAGTACAGAAGCAAGTCATTATATGACATTTGGTAGAAAATCATATATAATANATTTAAATAATATAGATAAAAGTTCTTATGANCTGAGGCATAAATGAGTCTAGAAGATNTAAATAATTCAAGTCAGTATGATGNAGATTCCATTAAGGTATTAAGAGGCTTAGATGCTGTTAGAAAACGACCAGGGATGTATATTGGAGATACTGATGANGGAACAGGTTTGCATCATATGGTTTTTGAGGTGGTTGATAATNCTATAGATGAAACTCTTGCAGGACACTGTGATAAGATAGAAGTAATTTTAAATTCTGATGGTTCCGTATCTGTTCATGATAATGGAAGGGGTATACCGACAGGCATTCATCCTGAAGAAGGTGTTTCGGCAGCAGAAGTTATTATGACAAAACTACATGCAGGTGGAAAATTTGATGAAAATAGCTATAAGGTGTCTGGAGGATTACATGGTGTAGGAGTTAGTGTTGTAAACGCCCTGTCAGAAAAACTTAAGCTTAAAATTTTTAGAGATAACAAAGAGTATTACATGGATTTTAATTTAGGTGACGCTTCCAGTCCTTTAAGAGAAGTTGGNAAATCAGAACAAATTTCAGGAACACATATAAATTTTTTGCCATCAGATTTGATTTTTTCTTCTACAGAATATGATTTTTCTATACTAGAAAAAAGANTTCGTGAACTGGCTTTTTTAAATTCTGGAGTAAAAATAGATCTCATAGATGATCGAAATGAGGAGCCTATTACAGTAAATTTATTTTATGAAGGNGGAATAAAATCCTTTGTAGAATGGCTGGACAGATCAAAGACAAGNATTCATCAAAATATAGTATTTATAAAGGGTNTTAGGAATAATATAGAACTAGAATTGAGTCTTGGTTGGAATGATGGATACTATGAGAATGTACTTTGTTTTACNAATAATATCCCCCAAAGAGATGGAGGAGCCCATTTAGCAGGTTTCAGAGCAGCTTTAACTAGAGCTNTTACCAAGTATAGCCAAGAGAATTCATTCGCTAAAAAAGGTAAAGTTAANTTAACCGGTGATGATATGAGAGAAGGCCTTACCGCAGTCCTATCAATTAAAGTTCCAGATCCAAAATTTTCTTCTCAAACTAAAGATAAATTAGTTTCTTCTGANGTTAGACCNGTAGTAGAAGGNTTAGTTGGAGAAAATCTTACAGCTTGGTTAGAAGAGAATCCTTCTGAATCTAAAATTATTATTCAAAAAGTTTTAGATGCNTCATCAGCCAGAGAGGCAGCTAGAAAAGCTAGAGAGCTCTCTAGGAGAAAAGGAGCTTTAGAATTTTCTGGTTTGCCAGGAAAGTTAGCAGATTGCCAAGAAAAAGATCCAGAGAAATCAGAATTATTTATAGTGGAGGGTGATTCAGCAGGAGGCTCTGCTAAACAAGGTAGATCGAGAGAAACGCAAGCTGTGCTTCCTTTAAGAGGAAAAATTCTAAACTCTGAGAGAGCAGGGATTGAAAGAGTTCTATCATCCAATGAGATAGGAATTATGATTTCTGCATTAGGTACGGGAATAAAAGAAGACTTTGATATAGAGAAATTACGCTATCATAAGATCATAATTATGACAGATGCNGATGTAGATGGAAGTCATATAAGAACTTTAATTTTGACTTTTTTTTATAGACATATGAAAGATATTGTCAAAGGTGGACATTTATATATAGCACAGCCCCCTCTTTTTAAAATCAAAAAAGGATCTAGTGAAGTATATTTGAAAGATGAAGATGAATTAGATTCTTTTTTAATTAGACANCTTGTTACAGATGCGGTTTTAAATATTAATGGAGGNGAGGCTAGAACATCAACAGATTTATCTGATTTAATACTTTCTGCTAAGACTCAACATAATTCTATAAAGACACTTGCAAGACGAACGAATAAAGACTTAATAGAGTGTATTGCAATCTGTGGNGCNCTGAGTAAAGATTTGTTATATGACGANNAAAAAGCAAAAGTNGTTGTCAATTTTATAACACAAACATTGAATAAAAATGCCATTACAGGAGAAGCAGGTTGGAGTGGCTCTTATGATAGTACGGGAAAAAGATATTTATTTGAACATAATCGTAGAGGAGTAGTTACTAAATTTGATATTGGAGAAAATATTTTAGATTCTATGGAGGCACGTAAGTTAGATAAAAATAAATATGCATTGCAGGATGCATATTTTAAAGGGGCTGAATTAAAATATGATGATAATACTTATCCCATATTAGGTCCTTCTGATCTGTATAATAGATCTATAGAATTAGCACACAAGGGTATATCGATTCAGCGCTATAAAGGGTTGGGAGAGATGAATCCAGATCAATTATGGGAAACAACTTTAGATCCTGAAGCTAGAACTTTACTGCAAGTAGATGTTCCAGATGATTCGGATGCAGATGAGTTATTTACTACGCTTATGGGAGAAGAAGTTGAGAATAGAAGAAAATTTATTCAGGAAAGAGCATTAGAAGCAGAAAATATTGATGCTTAGTTAGATAAATTGGGTATAAAAAATAAATAAAATTGTTTTATATTGTTTATTATTTCTTTTAGGAATAATAGTTTTTATTTTTGTATGGCTTAATCATATATCTTTAGACTTAAACGATTTTTCTCTCAATTCTAGGCAATCTTCAATTACAATACAGTCAGAAGACGGCAATACAATTGCAACATATGGCGATATATATTCAGGACATGCTTCTATAGAGAATATATCTATAAATTTATTAAATGCTGTCATTTCTATTGAAGATCATCGTTTTTATGATCACTTTGGTATTGATGTCAGGGGGATAATAAGAGCTTTAATTGTAAATTTGTCTGAAGGATACGTAGTTCAAGGTGGATCAACAATAACTCAGCAACTTGCCAAGTTATTGTTTTTGAATCCAGAAAAAAGTCTTGTAAGAAAGATACGTGAATTATTAATTACATTTAAACTAGAACAGTCTCTCGAGAAAAGAGAAATATTATCCTTATATCTTAATAGAGCTTATTTTGGTTCAGGAAATTATGGAATAGTAAGCGCCGCAAAAAATTATTTTTCTAAATCACCGAAAGATCTAAATATACAAGAATCTGCTATATTAGCTGCTTCTTTAAAAGCACCATCTCGTTTAAATCCAATTAGCTCTATAAAAAAAAGTCGTAAAAGAGCAGAGTTAGTTATAAAAAAAATGCTTGAATATGGCTATATAAGTGAAGAGCAATTTAAAAATTCATCGGAAAAGATAAATAAATTGGTAGTAGTAAAGAAGAATAGTATGCACAATAGGTATTATTCTGACTGGGTATACAGACGCTCATCAAGTTATGCAAGCAGCTCTTCTGATTTAATTATAAAGACAACATTTAATGCTAAATTACAAAATTATGTTGAAAATGCTGTGTCTGACGTCCTTAAAAATAAAGAAGAATTAGAAGTAGCTGTAATAGTTATGGATTCAAGTGGTGCTTTAAAAGCAATGTTAGGTGGAAGATCGTACTATAAAAGTCAATACAATAGGGGCACTCAGGCAAAAAGACAACCTGGTTCTGTATTTAAATTTTTTACTTATATAGCAGCCTTTGATATAGGTTTAACTCTATCTGATATGGTTGATGATATTCCATTGGATTTAGAAGGTTGGAGTCCCCAAAACTATAATAAAAAATACAAGGGAAAAATTTCTTTATATGAGGCTTTTGGAACTTCTTCTAATGTTGCAGCTGTAAGAATACAAGAAATGGTTGGTAGAAAAAATATTATTAATTGGGCTAAAAAGCTAGGTGTATCCGCAAAATTAAAACCAGAAAGATCTTTAACCTTAGGAACTCAAGGCGTATCTCTTATTGAAATGACTAATGCCTATATTTCTGTAATTTCAGGAGGAAAAGCAACTTTTCCTTATGGAGTAACTGAAATAACAGATAGAGAAGGAAATATCTTGTATAAAAGAAATTTAGTATCTAGGGATGCTATTATGAGAAAAGACATACATTCTTCTATGCGTTCAATCTTAAAATATTCAATTTTAGAAGGGACTGCACGCCGTGCAAAACCGAGAGTTTTTTTAGATGAAGGTATATTTTTGGGAGGGAAAACAGGTACTACACAAGATTTTAAAGATGCAT
>PAWH01000038.1 GCA_002714055.1 Candidatus Pelagibacterales bacterium
GAGGAAAATCCTAATAACATTATTACTAATAATTTTTTATCGGTATAAATAGAAAAGTTTTTTAATTGCTGAGATAAAATCATTTTTTCAATCTTTTAATTCTTTTTTGATTAAATCCGAAAGATTAATTTCTGGTCTAGCACCAAAATGGCTAATTATTTCACCAGCACTTATAGATGCGATATTCCCACTTTTTAAAACCGAGAAATTTTTAGAAAGTCCATATAAAAAACCAGCTGCAAATAAATCTCCCGCTCCGGTCGTATCTTTAACTTCGCCAAAAATTTTTGGCTCTATTTTTACAACTTCTTTACCATTGCAAATTTCTGCCCCTTTTTCACTTCTTGTAATTGCAGCAATTTCAGTTATTTCAGATATTTCTTTAATGCTTTCATCAAAATTTTCTGTTTGACAAAGTTTATTTGCTTCAATTTCATTAGCAAATAAAATATCAATATGTTTTTTTACTAAATCTTTAAACTCATCCCTATGTCTTTCAACACAAAAAGGGTCTGAAAGAGTTAAAGAAACTTTATTATCTGCTTTATGCGCAATTTCTGCTGCTTTTATTAAACTTTCTTTTGCTAATTGCTCTTCCCAACAATAACCTTCAAGATAACTTATCTTTGAATTTTTTACTAATTCTTCATCAATATCTTTAGGAGACAACAAAGAACATGCTCCTAAATATGTATTCATAGTCCTTTGAGCATCTGGAGTTACAAAAATAAAACATCTTGCAGTTCCAGATCCTTCTAAAATTGGTTCTGTTTTATAAAAAACTTTATTATCCGCTAAACTTTTAGAAAAAGATTTTCCAAGATTATCATCTTTAATTTTTCCAATAAAAGCAGGTTTTCCCGATAATGATGCAAAACCAACTGTAGAATTTGCAACAGAACCTCCAGCTATCTCTATACCTTCCTTAGGTAATGAATAAAATTCTTCTGCTTTTTCTTCATCTATCAGAGTCATAACGTTTTTTTGAAGATTATTTTTTTTTATGAATTTTTCATCAACTTCATATAAAACATCAACTACTGCGTTACCAATTCCTAAAAGATCAAATTGTTTCATTTTTTTTTAAATTAAATTTTTATTTTTAAACAAACATAAATCATTTACTACACATTTATAACATTCAGGATTACGTGCTTTGCAAACATATCTTCCGTGCAAAATTAATAAATGATGAGCATAATTCTTATATTCTTTAGGAACAATTTTTTCTAAACCTAATTCAACATCAATAGGCTTCTTTCCTATTGCAATTTTTGTTCTATTTGAAACTCTAAATATATGTGTATCAACTGCGATAGTTGGTTTTTTAAAAGCCACACTTAAAATAACATTAGCAGTTTTTCTTCCTACACCTGGAAGAGTTTGGAGTTCTTCTCTTGTCTTTGGCACTGAACTATTAAAATTTTTTATTAAGATTGTACTTAATTTAATAATATTTTTTGCTTTTGTATTATAAAAATTAATAGTTTTTATTAAATTTTTTACTTTAGTTTCACCCAATTTAAGAATTTTTTCAGGAGTATCAGCAAGGGGAAATATTTTCTTTGTTGCTTTATTAACACCAGTATCAGTCATTTGTGCAGATAAAACTACCGCAAGTAACAACGTAAAATTATTTGTATAATTTAATTCAGTAGTAGGTTTTGGATTTATATTTAATAATCTTTTAAAAAAAATTGTTATATTTTTTTTTTCCATTTTTTTATAATTTTAGCCTATATAATAGTTTTAATTTTTTTGATTAATATTGCTAAGTTATTTCATTTATGAAAAAAAATAAAAAAATTTTAATAGCGGGAGGTGCTGGATTCATTGGATCTCATATATGTAAAAAATTAGTATTACAAGGTAATAAAGTTTATTGTATCGATAACTTATTAACTGGAAAAAAAGAAAATATTAAGCATTTAATAAATAAAAAAAATTTTAAATTTATAAAAAAAGATATAAATCAAAAAATTTCTCTTAACGTAAATGAAATATATAATTTAGCATGTCCTGCATCACCACCAAAATATCAAAAAAATCCTATTGAAACTGTAAAAGCTTCTGTTATAGGATCAATAAATTTATTAGAATTAGCAAAAAAAAATAATGCAAAAATTCTACAAGCTTCAACTAGTGAAATTTATGGAGATCCAAAAGAGCATCCTCAAAAAGAAACTTATAATGGAAATGTAAACCCAGTTGGCATTAGATCTTGTTATGATGAAGGAAAAAGATGTGCTGAAACATTATTTTTTGATTATCACAGAGAAAAAAAAGTAAAAATTAAAGTTGCAAGAATTTTTAATACTTATGGACCAAAAATGGATTTTTTTGACGGTAGAGTTGTTTCTAATTTTATTATTCAATGTATAAAAAATAAAAATTTAACAATTTTTGGAAAAGGTAAACAAACAAGATCTTTTTGTTATATAGATGACATGGTAGATGCTTTAATTAAATTTATGAATTTAAAAAATAATTTTACTGGTCCCTTAAATTTAGGTAATCCANATGAAATAAATATTTTCAAAATTGCAAAAAAAATTAAAAGCTTAACAAATAGTAAATCAAAACTAGTTTTTACAAAATTACCTAATGATGATCCTGTTAAAAGAAAACCAGATATTTCCTTAGCAAAAAAAAAACTAAAATGGTCGCCAAAAATTAGTTTGGATGAAGGTTTATTACAAACAATTAAATATTTTCAAACAAATATATAATGATATTATTTTTTAATNAGATTAATAAATCTTTCTACAAAAAATTTTTTAGATTCTTTTTTTAAATTAAATTTAATATAAATTTCACTACCATAATCTGATATTTCTTTTATCTTTTTATTTTGACTTAAAATAGTATTTAAACGATCATTAAAATTCTCCATATTCCAATTAAAAGAAATATAAGATTTATCTTTTATATAATAATTTGGCCAAGTTTCTATCAAAGACATATCNGGTTTCACTAAGCAAGAATTACAAATAAATGTTTCAAAATCCCTGACACATATCTCTCCCCAACCAAAAGGAGATATAGATAATTTAGATGAATTAAGTTCTGTAAAATATTTTTTTCTGTTTACTCTGTTTGTATCTGTAATATTTTTAAGTAGTGATTGAATTTTTAACCTTTGAAATTTAATAGTCTCTCTATAATAATTTAATGACAATCTACACGAAAGATCTCGAGATTTGGGTGTATTTAAATTTAACATTTTAGGATCTTTAAAAAAAGAATCTATTTTTAAAAATGAATGTAATTTATGAAAAATAGAAGAATACAAATCAAAATTTATTAATCCCATATTCCACGAGACTTTTATTTTTTTTAGTAATTCTTTTTTTTCAATTTTATCACTTTTTAATTCTTTTGAATCTTTAATTTTAAAATATTTATTATTAAAATCAGTAAAAAATCTTCCTCCATAATGAGCTTTTTTGTATAGATTTAAATTCTTTAATTTTTGACCTTTCCAGTAATAATCAAATATTATTAAATTCTTTTTTTTAATTTGTCCTGTACTATCTGAAGTATCTACAAAAATTTTTTTGATATTTTTATTTAAATTAATTATTTTTTTTAATAAATTTTTTTTGTCGTTGTAATCTAAACTATTTAAAAATTTATTTTCAACAAGNAATATATCGCAATCAAAAAGGCTTTCTATTACATTATAAAAAGGTTTTATTTTATAACCTTTATCTTTCAATGAATTTCTATATTTTATTAATGGACTTATAAATGCAAAAGTACCGATGTGTTTATAAAAATTTTTAATTAATAAAATGTGAATTAACATTTTTTTATTTTAAAAGTATATTAACCNAAAAAAATATTTATATAAAAATGTTTACTANANATAAAAAATTATATGAAATAACGNTATATCCATACAGAAGTTTGAATAAATTAGGCTTTTTCATACTCATGTTCATTTTAGCATTTATTAGTTTTATAGCAGGTATAATATTTATGTTAAAAGGAGCTTGGCCAGTTTTTGGATTTTTTGGGCTCGATGTTCTATTAGTTTATATTTTTTTTAAAATAAATTTTAGAAGTGGAAAAAAAAAAGAAATAATTATTTTAACAAAAAATANTTTAATTATTAAAATTTATGATTCAGAAAAAATTTTTAAAATTTTTANATTAGATTCNAATTGGTTAAAAATAAATTTAATTAAATTAAAAAACCATACAAGTAAATTGCAAATATCATCAAAAAACAAAACAATAATCGTTGGAACTTTTTTAAGACATCAAGAAAAAATCGATGTCCTTTATTCATTAGAAAAAGCTTTAAAAAAATATAATTTTAATTACACAAAAGAAAATGTTTCAAATTAATAAAAATACCTTGGTCTTTGTTTTGCTTTTTTTACTTGGTCTAATTTGGGGAAGTTCTTTCTTGTTTATTAAATATACAATTTTTTCATTAAAACCTTTAACCGCTGTTCTTTTGAGAATGGTAGTGGCTGCTTTATGTTTATTTATTTATTTAAAAATAAAAAACATAATTTTACCTTTAGAAAAAAAAGATATTATCAATTACTTTGCAATTGCAGTATTTGGAAATGTACTTCCTTTTTTTTTGGTAAGTTGGGCAGAAATATCTATTAGTACAAATGTTACAGGAATTATTATGGGACTCATGCCAATAACCACTGTTTTTCTTGTTTATTTTTTTGTTAAAGAAGAAAAAATTAATATTTATACATTTTTAGGAATTTTTTTAGGATTTTGTGGATTATTTTTTCTTTTAGATATTATCGCAAATAAAAATATAAGTTTTCTACCCCAAATTGCTGTAATTATAAGTACAATAAGTTTTGCGTTGGGGACAATTTATACAAGAAAGATACCTAATTTTAATCCATTATATATATTAACTGGCTCAACATATTTGGCATGTTTGATTTTGATCCCTCTTGTTTTTTTTTTTGATGACCCTTTNAATATATCAGCAACAAATCAAAGTATTTTTTTTGTAATANTTTTAGGAATTCTTAATACTGCAATCGGAGGATTAATTTTTTTTAAATTAATTAAATTATCTGGAGCAGCTTTTACTTCTACAGTAAATTTCATTACTCCTTTTATAGCTGTAATGTGGGGCTATATTTTTTTAAATGAATCTTTAAACGCAAATCAGATTCTAGGATTTATTTTTATATTAACAGGAATATACATAGTTAAAAAATCAACTAATTCCTAACACATCAGACATGTTAAAAAAGCCTTTTTTTTTTCTAGATAACCAAATAGCAGCTTTTATAGCACCAATCGCATAAATTGATCGATTAAACCCTCTGTGTTTTAATTCTATTTCTTCACCATTATTTGTAAAAACAACAGAATGGTCNCCAACAATATTACCTTGTCTTTTACAATAAAAATTTATTTTACCTAATTGTTTTTTTCTTGTTTTATTAGGTTTCATTGTAGATTTACTTTTCAGATTAAATTTTTTTCCTTTTGCAACTGCAGCTCCAAGCGCCAAAGCTGTTCCTGATGGAGCGTCTTTTTTATTTTCATGATGTATATCCAAAATTTCAACTGAAGTATTATTACTAAATAAAATATTTGATACTTTATTTACAAGTTCAATTAATAAATTTACGCCTATACTCATATTAGGTGCAAATACAATTGCAGTTTTTCTTGATGCACTTTTTATCTTGGATACTTGATTAGCACTTAATCCTGTTGTACCAATTACTAATTTTTTTTTTAATTTTACAGCATATTTAACAGTCTCTAAAGTACTTTCTGGTAAAGAAAAATCTATAATTGTATCTGCTTTTCTAAAAGCCATTTTTTTATCACTTGTTATTTTTATTTTTTTAATATTTTTATTTATGTTAGGTGAATTCTTTTTTTCAATGGCAGCAATTAAATCCATATTTTTAAAGTTTTTCATTTCTTTAATAAGTTGTTGTCCCATTCTTCCAGCGCAACCTACTACGACTAGTTTAATTTTATTCATATTTTTGATTATATATTATTTTTTATTCCAAAGATCTTTTAATCTATCAAAAAAACTTTCTGATTGTGGACTTGTTGTTTTTTTACTCTTTTCAGTATCAAATTTTTTTAATAAACCTTTTTGACTGCTAGATAAATTAACAGGTGTTTCAACAAAAGCTTCCAAATATAAATCTCCCCGTTCACTTTGTCTTACTATTGGCATTCCTTTCTTAGATAATCTAAAATTACTTCCTGATTGAGTTCCAGATGGAATTTTAACTTTTACTATTGACCCATCTAGAGTTGGAACTTCGATATTTCCTCCTAAAGTTGCAGTTGTCATTGGTATTGGTGCTTTACAATATAAATTCTCAGCATCTCTCTTAAAAATTGAATGCGGTCGTTCTTTTATAAAAATATATAAATCACCAGACGGCCCGCCTTGATACCCTGCTTCTCCTTCTCCAGATAATCTTATTCTAGTTCCGTTCTCGATCCCCGCTGGTATTTCAACTGACAAACTTTTCTTTTTATCAGTCCTTCCTGTCCCATTACAAGAATTGCAAGGATTTTTTATAATTTGCCCTTCGCCTCTACAATCAGGGCAAGTTTGTTGTATTGTAAAAAAGCCTTGAGAAGCTCTAACAGAGCCGTGTCCCTCGCAAGTTGTACATGTTTCTGGCTTTGAATTTGCCTCATGACCATTACCATTGCAAGTTTCACATTTAACTTTTGTCGGAACGTGTATTACAATTTTTTTTCCTAAAAAAATTTCCTCTAAAGGAACTTCCATATCATATCTTAAATCTGCACCATACTCTTTTGTATTTGTTCTACCGCTACTGCTTCTTCTTCCGCTTCCAAAAATACTTCCTAAATCATCATCAAAATCTCCAAACACTTCTTCAAAAATATCTGAAAAACCACCTCCAAAATTAGAGTCTTTAAATCCTGCTGCTCCATTTTCAAATGCTTGGTGACCAAATTGGTCGTATTGAGATTTTTTTTCTTTATCTTTTAGAACATAATAGGCTTCATTTACTTTTTTAAATTCCTTTTCAGCTTTTTTATCCCCTTTATTTCTATCAGGGTGATGTTGCATTGCTTTTTTCCTATAAGCTTGTTTTATCTCACCATCACTAGCTGAATTGTTTACTCCTAGAGTTTCGTAATAATCTTCTTTAGACATGACTAAACATATAAGTGTTTAATGTAAAAAAATGAAGAGGTTACGCTGATTTTTTATTATCTTTTTTATTTACTTCCTCGAATTCAGCATCTACTACTTTTTCCTCTTTTTTACCTGCTCCCTTTTTTTCTCCTTTTGGTTGCTTACTAGTTCCTTGTTTAGCTTGTTGTTTTTGCGCCTCTTGTTGAGCTTCTTTATAAATTATTTCTCCAAATTTCATTGATGTTTGTGTTAAAGCATCAACTTTTGCTTTTAATTCTTCTTTATTGTCACTATCTTTTACTTTCTTTAATGATTCTAAACTATCTTCAATCTTTTTCTTTTCTTCTACACTAACTTTAGAGCCGTGTTCTTTTAAACTCTTTTCTGTTGCATGAATTAATGAATCGGCTTGATTTTTTAATTCGACTAATTCTTTTTTCTTTTTATCAGTTTCTGCATGCTTTTCTGCATCTTTAACCATTTTTTCTATTTCTTCTTCTGAAAGTCCTCCAGAATCTTTAATGGTTATTTTTTGTTCTTTGTTAGTACCTTTGTCTTTTGCTGAAACATTTAAAATACTATTTGCGTCTATATCAAAAGTTACTTCAATTTGTGGTACTCCTCTAGNTGCTGGAGGAATGCTTTCTAAATTAAATTGACCTAAAATTTTATTATCTCCTGCCATTTCTCTTTCACCTTGAAAAACTCTAATTGTAACAGCCGATTGATTATCTTCTGCAGTTGAAAATATTTGGCTCTTTTTTGTTGGTATAGTTGTATTTTTATCAATTAATTTTGTAAAAACACCACCTAATGTTTCAATACCTAAAGTTAATGGAGTAACATCTAATAATAATACATCTTTTACATCTCCTTGTAATACGCCAGCTTGAATTGCTGCTCCACATGCTACAACTTCATCTGGGTTAACACCTTTATTAGGTTCTTTTCCAAAAATTTTTTTAACAGTTTCTATAACTTTCGGCATTCTAGTCATTCCACCAACAAGAATTACATGTTTAATCTCGCTTGCATTTAATCCCGAATCTTTTATAGCAGTTTCACAAGGCTTAACTGTTTTTTCTATTAAATCTTCAACTAAAGATTCTAATTTTGATCTAGATAAACTTATGTTTAAATGTTTAGGTCCAGATTTATCTGCAGTAATAAATGGTAAATTAATTTCTGTTTGAGAAGAATTAGAAAGTTCGATTTTAGCTTTTTCAGCTCCTTCTTTTAGTCTTTGTTTTGCAAGCGGGTCCTCTCTTAGATCTACTCCATTTTCTTTTTTGAATTCGTCTGCTAAATAATCTATAATTCTATTATCAAAATCTTCTCCTCCAAGAAACGTGTCACCTGAGGTTGATTTAACTTCAAAAACTCCATCCCCTAATTCTAGAATTGAAATATCAAAAGTACCGCCTCCTAAATCATAAACGGCTATTGTTCCTGAATCTTTTTTATCAAGTCCGTATGCTAAAGCTGCGGCTGTTGGTTCGTTAATAATTCTTTTAACTTCTAAACCGGCAATTTTTCCTGCATTTTTTGTTGCTTGCCTTTGAGAATCGTTAAAATAAGCTGGCACAGTAATAACAGCTTCTTTTACTTCCTGCCCTAAATGTTTTTCAGCTGTTTCTTTCATTTTTTGTAAAATAAAAGCACTTATCTGCGCTGGAGCATATTTTTTACCATTAGCTTCAACCCAGGCATCCCCGTTTTCACCTGATACAATTTTGTAAGGAACTAAATCTTTATCTTTTTCAACTTCTTTATCTCCAATACGTCTACCTATTAATCTCTTGACAGCAAATAAAGTATTTTCTGGATTTGTTACAGATTGTCTTTTAGCAGCTTGCCCAACTAATGTTTCCTTTCCATCTTTAGAAAATCCAACCATTGATGGTGTAGTTCTAGAGCCTTCAGTGTTTTCAATTACTTTTGCACTTTTTCCATCCATAATAGCTACGCAGGAATTTGTTGTGCCAAGATCTATACCAATTATTTTACTCATTTTTTTTTATCTACCTTTTATAAATTTTAATCTGTTGAACTATATAATAATTTACATTGTTATGTACAAGTCTTTGAATTAAAAAAAATTATTTTTTTTTATCTTCCTCTTTTTTTGCCACTACGACAGACGTTGGTCTTAAAAGTCTATCTTGAATAAGATACCCAGTTTGAACAACTTTAATAATTTCTCCTATTTCCTTGTCGTTATTTACTTCTTCAGATACTGCCTGATGAAAATTTGGATCAAATTTTTTGCCTAAACAATCGATTTGTTTAATTTCAAATTTTTCTAAAGTTTTAAGAAAATCTTTAAAAATCAAATCTACGCCTTCAATTAAAGGTTTTACTTTATCCTTATCATCTTTGTTAATTAAAGATATACTTTCTGTTACACGAACAAAATTATCTGCTACTAAAATTATCTCATTGGCAAATTCTGTTACAGCATACTTAAAAGTATCTTCTCTTTCTTTATCAAATCTTTTCGTTAAATTATCAATTTCTGCTAAATATCGTAAATTATTTTCTTTAGCTTTTTTTAGTTCATTTCGTAAGCTTTTTAAATTAATTTTTGAGCTTTCTTTTTTATTAATATTTGGTTGTTTATTTAAATTATTCTTAGATTCTGTTGTTTCTGCTTTATGTTTTTTAAATTTATCCATTATAAACTATAATTATAATTAAAATGTATGTAAGATACATTTTGACAAAGTTCAATATCCATGGATAAAAATATAAAAAAAAATTCTATTGTGATTGCAAGTCATAATCCAGGAAAAATTAGAGAAATGTTACCTTTTCTAAAAAAATTGAATACTAAAATATATTTTGCAAAAGATTTTAAACTTAGAGAACCTAAAGAGAATGGCTCAAATTTTACAGAAAACGCGTTAAAAAAATCACGGTACGTTAATAATAAAACAAAAAAAATCTCAATTGCAGATGATTCAGGATTAGTTATTCCAGCGCTTCAAGGAAAACCTGGTATATTTTCTTCTAGATGGGCAGGCAAGAAAAAAAATTTTAATCAAGCAATGAAGAAGGTTAATAGCTTGCTTTACAAAAAAAAAACAAATGCTTATTACATATCTGTGCTTGCTATTTCATGGAATAAAAAAAGAGAGAAAATATTTATTGGAAAAATTTTTGGAAGTATAATTTGGCCTCCGAGAGGAAATTTGGGATTTGGCTATGATCCAATTTTCATTCCTAAAGGATACAATAAAACATTTGGTGAGCTTTCAAATAAAACCAAAAATAATATAAGCCATAGGGTAATAGCTTTTAAAAAATTATTAAATTTTCTTAATTAAAAAGACTCTTTTTTTGCTAACTTTTCTACTTTAAAACTATCTTTTCTAATTTCTAATATAGAAAGTTTTCTTTCAACTGTTCCGTCTGACAAAAATTTAAAGTCACCATCAATTCCTGTATAACCAAAAAAAGTTTGAAAATCATCATAATTCAATTCTTTAATTCCGTCATTTTTCTTTACTACTGAAAATATACTAGTTAATGAATCATGCGCTAGTGAAGAGAGTCGGGTGGGTTCGTAATTATAAAATTTATAAAATTTTTTTTTAAAATTTTGCCATAACTTAGGATTTGGAGCAACAAACCATGCGCCTATCAAACCTGGTTCAGAACCAATATTATCAACATGCCATTCACCAGTACCAATTAATTTTATTTTATTAAAATCTACTCCGTAATATGTTAACAAAGCAACTGCTTCTCTCAATTTATTACCAGTTTCTATTAGTAATATAACATCAAATCCTGGATCAAAATCTTCGATTGGATTTTCTCCAGTTTCTTCATCTTTCTCTAACTGTGGATTTTTATCTAAACCAACTAATCTTTGAATATTCTTTTCAAAATTATTTGTCCCTGGATTGTATAATTCAATTTTATTAAGTAACACTTTATTTTTATTTAAAACCTTTCTATAGGTATTTAAAACTCTCTTACCATATTTTGAGTCAGGTAATAAAGCTGCAAATCTTTTATAATTTTTTTTTATTGCATATTCTGTAATGCTTGAAATTTGTTGTTCAGGCTCAAATCCCATTAAATAAATTCCTTTCTCCTTTTCTTTTTTATCACTAGAAAAGGATATTAAAGGTATATTTTTATATTGCGCAATTTTTGAAGAATTACTTAAAGATGATGAAAAAAAAGGGCCTAAAATAACATCAACACCTTGTCCAACCAACTCTTTTGTTGCTTTTCTTGCAAGAGAGGGGTTTGCTTTTGTATCTTTAATTATTAATTCGGTTTCTATTTTTTTATTTTCATAAATTATAATTTGCATAGTGTCTAAGAACGATTGCCCAATATATGAATATTTCCCAGTTAAAGGTAATAAAACTCCAATTTTAAGTTTTTCAGAAACTATTTCATTTTTTAGAAAAGTTTTTTTTTTAACTTCTTTCTTTTTTTTAGTTTTTTTTGATGTACCAAAAAAATTAAAAGGATTTATTTTTGGTTTCTTTTCTTTTATATCTTCATATTGAATATATTTATCTTTTTTTTCTGTATCTTTAGTTTGTGACTCAATATATTTGATTTCTTCTTCTGTTAACACAGCTGATATTACTAAATTACTAGTACTTAAAAAAAATACTAAAGAGAAAAAAATTAGTTTAAGGTATAATTTATAAAGGACTTTTTTTACAAACATATTTCTATATTTAACTTAATGTTAACAATTGACAATATTTTATTACCAAGTGGATTATATATTGTTTCAACTCCAATTGGTAATTTAAAAGATATAACTGTCAGAGCTTTATCAGTTTTAAAAAATTGTGATTTAATTGCTTGTGAAGACACTCGTGTTACAAGAAAATTATTATCATCCTACGAAATTAAATCAAAAAATTTAGTTTCTTTACACGAACATTCTCCTCAACAAAAATTAATATTTTTAATTGATAAAATTAAAAAAGAAAAATCAATTGCACTAGTAAGTGATGCTGGAACTCCAATAATATCTGATCCTGGAATTCAATTAGTTATTTTAGCAATAAATAATAATATTAAAATTACACCAATACCCGGTCCAAGCGCTATAACAGCCTCATTAGTAGGATCTGGATTGGCACATGATAATTTTTTTTTTGTAGGTTTTCTACCAAACAAAAAAAAAAAAAGAATAAATACATTAAATAAGTATAAAAAAATTGATTCATTATTAATTTTTTATGAAAATGCCAAACGTATTAAAGAAACAATAAATGATATGTTTTCAATTTTTGGAAACAGAAAATGTGTAATTGCAAGAGAACTAACCAAGTATTACGAAACATTTTATAGAGGAGATTTTAAAAAATTTAAAAATATAAAAGAAAACCTAAAAGGCGAAATAACAATTATAATATCTTCTTGTGAAAATAAAAAAAATAAAGAAAAATCTGATATAGAAGAAGATGAAGTCAAAAAAATAATCTCATTTACAAAGAAAAAACTTAGTACGAAAAATTTATCAGAACTTTTATCTATAATATATAAAAAACCAAAAAAATTTTTTTATACAAAATTAATTAAAACTATTAGATAATAAAAAAAATAATTTATGAATATATTAATTAAAAATTTTCTCTTATTTATTTCTACAATTATTTTATTGAATTCCTGTGTAGCCGTTAATGTAACAACTTCTAGTGCTAAAGAAAAAGGTATCAAAGAAGCAATTAGTGATGGAATGATTGATGCAGGAATAAATAAAGAATTTTTAAATCATGATATAAATATGTTTATAAATATTCAAATTGAAGTTGTAGAAGGAAGAGTTTTACTTACAGGAAGCGTAAAAAAACCCAAGCATAGACTAGATGCTATAAAAATAGCATGGAAAGTTTTAGGAGTAAGAGAAGTCATTAACGAAATTGATATAACTGAAAAAGGTGGTATTAAACAATATTTAATCGATGTAAAAATAAAAACACAAATAAGATATAAAGTTCTTGCCGATAAAGAAGTATCTTCCATAAATTACAATTTTGAAGTTGTAAACGGAAATGTATATATAATTGGAATTGCAGAAAATAAAAAAGAATTAAAAAAACTTATAGCACATATAAATAGCATTGGTGGTGTTTTAAAGGTAGTAAGTCATGCAATAATGAAAAACGATCCTAGGCGTAAAAAGTACCAAAGAAAGCTTCAAAAAAAATGATTAAATTGCGTATAGCAATTCAAATGGACCCTTTAAATAAACTCCATCATGAATCTGATAGTTCATTGATATTAGCTAAAGAAGCTCAAAATAGAGGTCATAAAATATTTATATATGAACCAAAAGATTTAACGCTTATAGATAATCAATTATTTGCAAATGTATCTTCATTAAAAATAGAGAAAAAAAATAAATATACTTTCAA